>JAKPAB010000124.1 GCA_029779695.1 Bacillota bacterium
ATTTCATTTGATAAGCCTTAGCTCTTTCACTGATCAAAATGTCATCACGCTGAATATTAGCATCCACCATAATAACCGTGGCTTCATCATCATCACATTCCTTGATGATCACTGGCATAGTCGCCTTCCCCGCCAATTCAGATGCATGCTTTCTCCTATGGCCTGAAATTAATTCATATCCCCCCTCTTTGCGAGGACGTACTATAGCAGGGACTAAAACCCCATATTCTTTAATAGACTCAACCATTTCTTCCATGTTGTCATCATCCACTACTCTAAATGGATGATTTTCAAAGGTATGCAATTCCGTAAGCGGTACATCTACAACTTGTCCTTCATCTCTCAAAGCCTCTACTTCTGCCTTTTCATTTTCATCAATTCCAAACATATCGTCATAACTTGAAAGCTTAATCTTATCTCCAAAATTCTTTTTAGCCACGATTCTGTACCTCCTCCACTATCTTCATATATGCCGAAGCCACCTTACTCTTTGGATCATATTTATAAATACTAACTCCCTCTGCTGATGCCTCAGCTGCTCTTACAGAAAGCGGAATTACTTCATCAAATATATGAATGCTTCTGCCATAATGTTCAAAAAGCACTTCGGTGATTTCCCTAGCATAAATTGTTCTGTAATCTACCATAGTGATAAGAATACCCATGATATTAAGATGAGGATTCATCTTACGTTTTACACGGCTAATCGTCTTAAGCAACTGTTCAAGACCCTTTATCGGAAGATAGGCTGCTTGAACAGGAATGATCACTTCATCAGCTGTTACAAGTGCATTCAGTGTGAGCTGACCTAAATTGGGAGAACAATCCACAAGAATATAGTCATAATCATCACGAATCATATCTATATATTCCTTAAGTGTTGTCTCTGAGCTCATAATACCAACAAGAGAAGTTTCAACGCCTGAAAGCTCAATATTTGCAGGTAAAAGATCTATTCCTTCTTTGTGATGGATAATGCCAGATGACAGATCAAAGTCATCCTCATTTAATACCCATTCCATAATATTGGCCAAGGTCACTTCCAGCTTGTCCGGCTCTGAATACCCAAGTGCCTCTGTCAGAGATCCCTGCGGATCATTATCTATAACAAGCACCCTCTTTCCCTTCATTGCAAGACCTATGCCAAGATTCACAACTGAGGTACTCTTTGCCACCCCACCTTTTTGATTTGCACAAATGATTACTTTACCCACGATATTTTCTCCTCTCCAAGTATTTATCCGGTTTTATTCGGCGGTTCTTTCTTGTTTCTTCCTCATCTGCCTTTTTCTTAAAAGCCTCTAAAATTTCAGTCATCGTTCGAATCGGTGTAAAAACTTCCTCGTCAAGTTCTCCCAGACTATCTACTCGCTCCAATTCCTGAAGAATTTCATTTAATTCTCTTCGAAAACTTACGATCATCATAGGATTTCCTTTAGCTATGACCTGATTATGGAGCACACTGTCCAGTACATAATCCTGCTTTGTGGAATATCCCATCAGTTTCCACCTTTTATCCAATTCTGCTCTTTCTGTCGTAGAACAACGATATGCTATTGTTTCGCTTCGAAGTCTTCCTTTACTATCAAGATTTTTAGCTGACATCAAATCCCTCCTTCCACTCTTCATCAAGAGCTTCTGCCATTTCATCCTGAATAGACGGCATCATGTGAGCATATCGATATGTAATGTTCTGACTTTCATGGCCCATACGGTTTGCGATTGCAACCGCTGAATATCCCATATCGATAAGAAGAGAAACATGGCTGTGTCTCAAATCATGAATACGGATACGCTTCACTCCACTCTCCTTTACTCCTCGATCCATCTCATGGTGTAGATAGGATTTAGATACCGTAAAGATCCGATCCTGAGGTTCCAATGCATAAATACTGTTAAAAAATTCCTGCACTTCGGTTGCAACAACTTTAGGCATTTTGATATTACGTATGCTTTTTGGAGTCTTAGGCTTTGTAATAACATCCCTTCCTTGCAACCTTTGGTATGACTTTGTGATTGACAGGATAGACTTATCAAAATCGAAATCAGAAGGTGTTAATGCAAGCAGCTCTCCCATACGGATTCCGCACCAATACAAAAGTTCAAATGCAACATAGGAATACGGCTTATTTGCCATTGTCGGAATAAATCTCATGTACTCCTCTTTCGTCCAGAATTTCATTTCGTCCGCATGATGCTGTCCTAGCGGACCTGCGATAACTGCAACGTTTCTTCTGAGTCCGTAATACTTCACCGCATGATTGAAAATGGCTGAAAGCTGTGCCTGCATTGCACGAAGATAAGTCCCCCTGAACTTTTCACTTTTCTCTGTTTCAAGACTGCGCATTTCATTCTGCCACTTGATCACATCCCTTACTGTGATATCACGCATTTGCATATCTTTGAAATATGGCAAGATTTTCTTCTCTACAACAAACTCTTTTGTTTTCCATGTGTTCTCTCTGACCTTCGGTCTAATGTCCTCTTCGTATTGGTGATAAAAGTTCTCAAAGGTCATGTCCAGATCTCCTGCCAGCTCCTCCTTAAAATGTCGCTCCCATTCAGTTGCTTCTTTCTTGGTTGCAAAGCCACGTTTCATCTTCCGGATATTCTGACCTGTCCAATCTTCATAATGAAACGAAACATAATACGTGCCCTTGTCTTTATCCTTGTAAACCGGCATAAAGCATCTCCTTTCTGTTATTCTTCAGTTACCATCCCATAAAAGCGTTCTTCAAAGTACCTTCTGCTTACACGGCCCGGAATGACCATGTAGCCCTTATCAGAAAGTTCTTTATTAAGTTGACGTGCTATGGAATATGCCTTACTTTCAGAAACACTTAGTGCTTTCATAATTTCTTTGACCGAAATAAATGTTTTATTATCAATCATGATTTAAACCTCCTGCATCTTACCGGCGAGACAAGTCTCTTTTCTCGCCTCTCAAAATACATTTGGGATAAAAAAATCGTGATTACTAACTTTCAAACAAAAAAATTAATAAATTATTCTTTTTTGAAACTATATGAGAAATAAAATTAAAAGAAATGATGTTTGGAATTATTCTTTTTACCCGAATTTCATACCTGCAAAATTTTGCAACAGGTATCAAAAAGGTATCAGAACACAAAAAAGACCCAAAACTTAGTATTTTCAGCTAAGCTTCAGGTCTTGAAAAGACTGGGTTTGTGAGGTTAACCTCTAAACCACTCCGGAATTATTCAAACTCTATCGTCCCTGGTGGCTTACTCGTGAGATCATAGAATACTCTATTGACTCCTCTGACCTCGTTTATGATACGACTCATCACTTTCTGGAGGACGGCAAATGGGATCTCTGCTGACTCTGCTGTCATGAAGTCCACTGTCTTCACTGCTCTGACACATACAGCGTAGTCATAGGTACGCTCATCTCCCATTACTCCAACAGAACGAACATTAGTCAGTGCTGCGAAGTACTGATCCGGCATCCAATCCGGATAATATTTTTTCATCACGCTATAGTCCGGATTCTCTGGATCTATTTTGATTCCATCGATAGCTGCTGCCGAAACAGCATAATCTCTGGCTGCATTCTCCACTTCTTCTCTGTATATCCAATCAGCATCCTGGACCATGACGACCTTCTCTGCTGTTATATCTCCGATGATTCTGATGCCTAGGCCTGGGCCTGGGAATGGCTGCCTGGATACTAGGTTCTCCGGGATACCTAACTGTCTACCTACTTCACGGACCTCATCCTTGAACAGCATTCTTAAGGGCTCTACGATTTCCTTGAAATCTACGAAATCAGGCAGACCTCCTACATTGTGATGAGATTTGATAACCGCAGATTCACCGCCTAGTCCTGATTCCACCACGTCCGGATATATAGTTCCCTGAGCCAGATAATCAACAGTTCCGATCTTTTTAGCCTCTTCTTCGAATACCCTTATGAATTCCTCACCGATTATCTTACGCTTTTCTTCAGGTTCTGTTATACCCTCTAGCTTATTATAATAGCGTTCAGCGGCATTGACCCTGATAAAGTTAAGCTCGAATCCTCCCTTATCGCCAAATACCTGCTCTACCTGATCTCCTTCATTTTTACGTAGGAGACCGTGATCTACGAATACACATGTGAGTTGCTTGCCAACTGCTCTTGCCAATAGTCCAGCAGCAACTGACGAGTCCACCCCGCCGGAAAGAGCTAGAAGCACTTTTCCATCTCCGATTGTATCTCTAAGAGACTTCACAGTATCCTCGACAAATGATTCCATCTTCCAGCTACCACTACATCCACACACTTCCCTTACGAAGTTGTAGATCATACTGCTGCCCTGAGGAGTATGGAGTACCTCCGGATGGAACTGGAATCCATACAATTTTTTTTCAGGATTTTCTATAGCTGCATAAGGGCAATTACCCGTGGTTGCAATGGCCTTGAACCCTGGTGCAGCCTCACTTATATAGTCAAAATGGCTCATCCAGCAGGTTGTTTTTCTAGGCACGCCAGTAAAAACAGGCGAAGTGCTGTCTATTCTAATATCTGTGTGACCGTACTCTCTGTTAGCTGCTCTCTCCACCTTACCGCCTAGCACTTGCATCATTAGCTGAGCACCATAGCATAGGCCTAGGACAGGAATGCCCATATTGAAAAGTTCTGCATCGCAGGTCGCCGCACCTTCCAGATAGCAACTATCCGGTCCACCGGTCAGGATGATTCCCTTCGGGTTAAGCGCTCTGATCTCTGAAAGAGGTTTCCTATATGAATATATCTCACAGTAGACATTGCATTCTCTTACTCGCCTCGCTACCAACTGGTTATACTGACCGCCGAAATCGATAACGATTACCTTTTCCTGATCCATCTTACCTCCTGTTTTCAAACTTATTAGCTATTATAAATTGTGCCATATGACACGGAATCTTGTGGTACATTATAGTTTAGAACTAGCTCTTACACAAGGTTAAACTTGTCCACTAATCTACCGAAATTTTCTCGACTTCTCCACATTATTCCAGTTTTTTTGATGTTGAATGTAATTATTTATTTTAATTTATACCATTAATATTTTAAAACATCCATCCGATATAAAATATGAGTTATATCAATATTATTAATAAATGCATTAAATAAAAAGGAATTTATTACTTAGTCTATAAGTATTAATCTTTTAATATTAAATCCATAGAAAGGTAACCATTTGGCATTTTCAGTAACCTATAATTCCGTTTTGAGAAATGACTACGGTATATATAGAAATCTTACCAAAACTGCAGCGCGCTCAGAGGCCACTGACAGTAAGCTTTCTGTTGCCGATTCTTCTGCTCTTAACAGATCTATAAATAAACTGAGATATTCCAGCTATGATGATCGTAAGGATGGCACTGATTCTCAAGGTTATGCCAAGTCATACGTCAAGAACATGAAGGCCTTTATGGATACCTATAATTATACTCTCGAATCTTCGAAGAAAAGCAGTTCCCGTGAGATTACCAGACAAGTTCCCAAGATGAAACAACTGGTGGATAAGTACAAGGATCAGCTAGGCAAAATCGGAATCTCCTACGACAAAGATGGATATCTGAAGCTCAGTGCCAGTAGCAATGTTACAACAACTAAGCGATATGAGACTCTGTTTGGCAAGGATTCTTCTTTTATGAAGGATCTAAATAATATCGCCGGGAATATAAAGCGTCATGTAAATGTGTATTTGTAAAAATATTTATATCAATTAATAAAAGGATGTGGAAAATTATTTTCACATCCTTTTATTTTTTCCGATACAATCTGCCTATGCTGTTGACTTATTATCCATGGTCTACTAAAATATCTCCGACTGTGTAAGTTGGTGTATTCCGATTTTTTTTACCACAGTCTACAAAAACAACACATAATATAGAATATAGAAAGAGGTCAGACATGGAATTATCTCCAAATGTAACGGTATTAGACCATCCCTTGATTCAGCATAAGATATCAATGTTAAGAGACAAGAATACAGGAACCAATGAGTTCCGTTCTCTTGTAAGCGAGATTGCAATGTTGATGGGATTCGAAGCTTTAAGAGACTTACCTACCAAGAATATTGATGTAGAGACACCTCTCGAGACATGTAAGACCCCTGTTATCGCTGGCAAGAAGCTGGCTATCGTCCCTATCCTTCGTGCAGGACTTGGAATGGTAGACGGAATCCTGAGATTGGTTCCCACCGCCAAGGTTGGTCATATCGGTCTCTATAGAGATCCTGAGACTCATGAGCCTCACGAGTATTACTGCAAGCTCCCAGCTCCTATCGAGCAGAGAACAATCCTTGTTGTTGATCCTATGCTTGCAACCGGTGGTTCCGGTAGCGATGCCATCAAGCTCATCAAGGAGCACGGCGGTGTCAAAATCAAGTTCATGTGCATAATCGCTGCTCCAGAGGGTGTCAAGAAACTCTCTGAGGATCACCCTGATGTTCAGATCTATGTAGGTCATCTCGACAGAGAACTGAATAAGGACGCATATATCTGCCCGGGTCTCGGAGACGCAGGCGACAGAATATTCGGCACTAAATAATTTAGACGAAATTTTTTACATTATAATTTAAAACAAAGTGAGTAGCATTTCGGCTCACTATAGATAATGATATTTTTATTTTATTATCTGTACACTGCGGGTAATTTTATTACCCGCATTTTTTGTATATAGGAGATCTATGAAACTTTCGGAAAATACCAGAAATAATCTTATACTAATAGGAATGCCTGCTTCAGGCAAGAGTACCATTGGTGTTATATTAGCCAAGGTCACTAATCGTAATTTTATGGATTCTGACATTGTGATCCAGGACACTACCGGCAAGCTATTAAGGGAACTTATATCTGACAATGGCCCTGATGGCTTCTCAGAAATAGAGAACAGGATCAATTCCCAGATCGATTGTGATAATACAGTTATCGCTACTGGAGGATCGGCTATTTTCGGTGAAAGTGCTATGGAACACTTTTCCAAGATCGGTACTATCGTATATCTGAGAGTTGACATTGATTCCCTTACGCGAAGGATCGGCGATCTGGACAAAAGAGGTGTTGTTCATCTCCCAGGTGAGACCCTTTTGGATATTATGAAAAAAAGAGAACCTCTATATGAAAAATATGCAGATATAATAGTTGATGAACCCTCTGGATGGTTTTCTGTTGATAATATTTTAAACGCAGTATTAAATAATATTGGCTCATGAGAAACAGTTGACTATTTTATATAATATTATTAAATCAATGCAGCTAGGATAGCCTGATCGGCTTCACGATTAATGGCATTACCTGCTGTATCGTTTTCATCTCCCGTACCGCCACATATATCGATTCCTATCACATCACATCTATCCATAATGTTCGTGACAGAACTGATCAGTTCATTGACAGTCATTGTTCCCTGGGACCAGTTTGCCTTATAGCATTCCTCTGACAGCACATCTTTATCAATAGATATATATACAGGAACTCTTTTGTCGTTCTTGTTATCTACTATCGCTTCTGTTTTACCTTCTATTTTAACTTCTATTTTACCTTCTGTTTTACATTCTATTTTATCTTCTTTATTCGCTTCTGTCTTATCTTCTGTCTTAGTTTCTGTATCCGTATCGGTCTTCGCATCGGTCTTCCAGTTTACGAGCTCCACCTTGTCGCTGAACCTCTCACTTGCTGCGAGACCAGGATCCGTTCCTATCATATATATTTTATTCAGATTTGAAAAAATATCATTTGCTTCTCGTATCCATCCGCCACATGATGTCAGCCCACCAAAGGCGCTTTCCTGATAATCTGTATGATTATCAAAAACTATCAGATCAAATGGTTCTTTTATTCTTTCCAAGAAAAGCAACGACATATAATGATAATTACCAGAATCAATGAAATGAATTGCCTCCGTTGGTATATCTCTCACTTTTCTCTTGATTTCGAGGCGAGCTTCATCATCCAGATAGCAGTTTGTACCCTGAATATCTGAAATATCTATTATGTTTTGTTCCTCTGCATAATCACAACCGGATGATAGTTTTATCTTGTATATTGGTAATTTTTTATTCATATTTTTATTATTCATATTTATTATTAACAGATTCATTATAGCATAACTGCATTTAATGATTTGCTCATCATTAATACAAAAAAGAAAAGATGGCTTCGACAGGCCATCTTTCCAAAGGGGAGGATTATGAAAAAAGTTTTGCTCAAATGTTTTATCCATTTGATGATTATAATATATTATATTCATGTGAACATCTTGTGTCTTAAAAGTGAAAAAAAAAGGAAAAGTGATATACTAATATCAGATATGATATTATGTTATTCATAAAATAATAATGCTTGTAACAAATTGCTTTTATGAATTAAGGAGGTATGATTATGCTACCTGTCATTACAATTACTCGTGAATTCGGAAGTGGTGGGCATTCGATTGCCAAAGAAGTCGCTGAACAGTTAAACCTTCCTTTTTGGGATGGCGAGATAATCACTAGGGCCGTACGTGAAAGTGGATATTGCCGCGAGATCATCGAGGAGCAGGGTGAAAATGCTTCTGGTGCCAATATGTGGTTCAATGTATCTGCAGCTAGCACCATGTATTTCCAGAGTCCACAGGATGAGATTTTTCTTGCCCAGAGAAAGATTATACTCGAAGCTGCGAAGAAGGGACCTTGTGTCATAGTAGGCCGTTGCTCTGATTATATACTACACGATGAGGGCATCCGTAGCATGTCAGTATTTGTCCATTCCGATATGGAAGTGCGTAAGAAGCGCATTCTCGAGAGATATGGTGATATTCCTGAGATAGAGATTGAAAAACGTATTCTGAAAAAGGATAAAGAGAGAAAGACATACTACAGATATTATACCGATGAGCACTGGGGTGATTACAAGAACTATAATCTGTCACTAGACAGCGGAGTCCTCGGTGAGGAAAACTGCGTCTCTATTATCTGTGATCTGGCTAATAAATTTCCAGAATAAATAAATTTCCAGAATAAATCATTTGAAATATAATCAAAAAAATCCGGATACATTTTAAATGCATCCGGATTTTCTATTATAAATGATTTTCTAGTTTTACTTTTTCGAGCTTTTCATCATTGATATTTTTACCCCAGAAGCTAACAGCCTCATTGAGCCATCCCTCTGCGTTGGTTCCGATTCCCAGTCCTACACCATGGGGAACTCTGTAGAACTGCTGATACATATATGGGACGTTATGCCTCTTGAATGCCTTATGCAAAACATCCGTATGAGATCCTGAACGAACCAGTATGTCATCATCTCCTGTAAACATATAAGTAGGCGGAAATCCATCATCTACCCAACTCTGAACACACAGAGACTCCTTTTCTTCCTTGCTTGGATGAATACCAAACATAAAGAAATTGCCACGCTCTGAAAACCATATTCCGATCAGTCCATCCCATATATTCCAATAAGGATGGTCCATCCAATGGTTGATATTAGTCCATGGATAACCGATCATCAACGCTCCTGGTTTAAGTGTCCCATACTTTTTATAACCATAGAATTCTGAACCATATATCCCGGCCAGATTGCCACCTGCCGAAAACCCTACCAGCCCATAATCCTCAGGTATCACATTCAGCTCTTCAGCATGGTCCGTCATAAACTGAACCGTTCTTGCCAGATCCTTCATAGGTGCATGAGAAGAACATTTTATACCGGTTCGATATTCCAATACAACTGCTGTGATATCAAGCTTATTTAGCCCGGCTGCTATAGAATAGCCTTCTGCCTCAGTTATGCAGTGAGCGTACCCACCTCCCGGCAAAACAATGGCATAATGTCCCTTTTCACCACTATCATTAGGAAATATTGTTATTCTTACATCTATCAGATCCTTATTCTCAGATATTTCACTCATTGAATATAGCGGTTGCTGTCGCCATTTTCCTTTTTTTATTAGCTCTATACGTCTCGCACGGCCTATTCTTTTTTTATTGGCTCTATACGCGACTATATACATCTTGGCTACCATAAATATGGTAAGGAGAAGTGATAATCCGAAATAGACGTATAATATCCTTAAAATTCCATGTATCATACTATTTTATCGTCTCCCATCAGCCCTGGAGACCTCTGGTCTGTCTATCCATATCTTCTACAACGATATCATATATCTCGCCCTTAGTTCTGCAATATTCCAGCACCAGCCATGGTTCGTTGGTATGAAAATGAAGTTTTATAAGGTCCTCATCGCCTACACATAGAAGCTCATCACCATCAAAGGTATCAGCAATATGATCCCTGATATCATCTACATCTAGCTCTTCATCATTTTCTGGTTCTAAAAGTAACTGAGTATCATAACGAAATTCAATAGTCTGTTGCATTTTTAATCTCCTTTTATCTAGCACTTGCTTTCTAATACTAATAACAGCTTTTACCTTCTGGTATATCTTCTTCTTTTCTGTCTTGCTTTTTCAACCCGCTTTTCGGCTTTTATTTCATCTTGCCTTTTTTTTCTGGCAGCTGACCTTTCATCGAATCTATTTATCCAATCACCAATCATAGTGAGATATTTCATAAATGGGATCGTCGCGATCGCAATCAGAGAAAACAGCATAGCACATTTTAATGAAACTGTCGTAATTTCAAATAAAGAATTGAAAAAATATGCTGTAACTCCCAGTCCTGCTATACATCCTCCTATAACCGCACCACGATATCTATTAAGAGGTGCTGCAATCTGAAATAGAATGATATATCCGACTACACCTAATAGAAATGTTGCTGCAACAGATACATCTGTCTGGCTTACATCAAATATAATTCCAAATTCTACTAGTACTGCTATAGCCAAAAAGTCCGTCAACGCTGCAGGAAGGCTCTTTATCATTACCCTCTTGATAAACTTACCCTTTATCCTCTGATTACTTGGCTCTAGCGCTAGGAAGAATGCCGGGAAGCCTATATTAAATGTACTTATCAGTGTGATCTGAGCTGGTTTAAGCGGATAATTTATTATATTGATTATGGCAAAAACAGCTAGAAGCACCGAGAATATATTCTTGACCAAAAACAGGCTGGCAGATCTCTGAATATTATTTATTACTCGCCTTCCCTCTCCGACTATCTGCGGAAGGTGGGAAAAATCAGAATCCAAAAGAACTACCTGTGATGACTGTACCGCTGCATCAGACCCTGATGCCATAGCTATAGAACAATCTGCGTCCTTCATTGCCAGTATGTCATTGACACCATCTCCTGTCATGGCTACTGTATGTCCATCGGCCTTCAGTGCCTTGACTATGCTTCGCTTCTGTTCCGGTGTAACTCTTCCAAATACGGTAATTTCCCGAACAGCTCTTTGTATATCCTCAGGAGTCTTTAACGTGCTGGCGTCGACATAATTTTCAGCTCCGCTGATTCTGGCCTGTTTTGCCACTTCTGATACTGTCTTGGGGTTATCTCCTGATATGACCTTGACCTCGACACCTTGTTTTTTAAAGTAACTAAAGGTTCTGACTGCATTTTCCCTTATAGGGTTCTGAAGTAGCACAAAGCACTCAGGTACCACTGGATACTCCAACACTCCATCCCTTGGAACAGGAACTGAACCTTGCCCATAAGTGCAAAAAGCAAGTACCCTAAATCCCCTTTTCATATATCGTTCGAGCTGATCTGAGTATTTCACCAGAGAATCTCGAAGCAATATATCAGGAGCTCCCATTAGAAATGTCTTGTCTTCGAATCTTACAGCTGAGAATTTATATCTGGAAGAAAATGGAAATGTTTCTATTATTCTTCTATTTCTTTTTTCAACAAAAAATTTTCTCATGGCCTCCATGGTCATGTTATCATCGCTTAAGCTCCCAAGATAGGATTCGATATATGATCTCGTTTCTGACGATATTTCCGATGTAGGCTCTTTGGTTGCGGTGCTATTAACCTTATTGTCATTATATGCTTCCGAAGCATGCTTTATCGGCCTTATATTGCCATCAGAATCAACTATCTCATCAGGATAGTCTCCTTCATCACTTGCAAAGAGCTCGGCCTCATTTTCTGTATTATCAGGTCTTACGACCTCAGCCACCAACATCTTGGTATCTGTTATGGTTCCTGTTTTATCAACGCACAGAACATCTACCCTTGCCAGTGATTCTATGCTCTTCATATTATGAAGCATTACCTGCTTCATAGCCAGCCTTACGGAACTCATAGCCAGCGTTACACTTACCAACAGATACAGGCCTTCCGGAACCATTCCTATAACTGCTGCAACCATGGATGTTACACTTTTACTGAAGTCCGTTCCCATAAAATAAAATGACTGAACGAACAATATCGTGCCAAGAGGAATCAGTAGAATACCCATGACCTTTACAATAAGGTCTATTGACCTTACCATTTCGGACTGTTCTTCTTCTGACAGTGACTTTGCCTGTTTCATCAGTCTGTTTATATATGAGTTTTCGCCAACCTCTGTCAGTACTGCCTTCGCCTCACCAGAGACCACAAAACTTCCTGACATTAGCTCTTGATCTCTGGTCTTATGAATCTCCTCAGATTCTCCTGTTAGCAGAGATTCATTGACATACACTTCACCTGATATAACCCTAGCGTCTGCTGGAATCTGTGCACCAGACTTTAATATTATCACGTCTCCCAGAACCAGCTTCTCCACGTCTATTTTCCTAGACACCTCATCACGGATAACAGTGGCATTAGGTGTATTTAGGATAGACAGCTTATCCAGGACATTTTTTGCATAAATCTCCTGTGCTATTCCAATTAATGTATTCGCAAAAATTACCGGTAAAAACGTAAGGCTGTTATAGCTTCCCGCAACTATCAGCAGAATAGAAATAACCAGAAAAATGAAGTTGAAAAAAGTAAAGACATTTTCTTTTACAATGTCTCGTATCGTTTTCTGAGCTTTTTCAGTTCCCTTATTTCCCTTTCCCGATTCATAAAGCCTTGCAGCTTCTCTTTCGGTAAGTCCGATCATCCTATGCATCTCCGTATCTCTATATTAAATACTTAAATATTTCAAAATAAAAAACTTAACCAAGTAATAGATACCCACTATCAAAACCGTTGCCACAATTGAGGTTCCACCATGTCTTGTGATATATTGTTCTCTTTTTTCATTCGACAGCATATCCACTTTTCTCTTTAAGGCATCTATATGATCCATTAGAAATCTATTGGCAAAAATTGCAATTATGATATCTATCAGAATAGTACCAATCGATTTTGTATCGATTACTGTGAAAACCGCATCGATTCCTAAAAGTGCCACCGTCCAGGCGTACATTTTATGATATGCAAACCATATCGGTCCTAGCAAGAATGCCCACCAGTTCCATGTGAATATAGAATTTCTTTCCTTCATCTGCTTGAATCTAAGGATATACATCCAGCCATTATCACCGATCAGCTTCTCTTCTTCAGTCAGCTCAGTATTACCGGACTCTTCGTCCATTTTTTTATATATCTCATCCTGAGACATATTGAGTTCATTCAGGTATCTTTCCCGAAATTCCTTCATACTTTTTTCTAGGCTCTCGCGTTCTGCCTTTTTATCGTCATTACTTTCTTTATTGCTGTCTTTATCACTGTCTTCATCAAGGACATTTTTGATATTTTTATCATTATAATCGATAACGTCTCTTGAATCTTCTCCCGACAGCATTACATCAAAATTAGATCCTACCGGATCATATTCGGATACATGTTTCCAGTCTGGTCCTACCACTGTCTTACATGCATAACATATTTTTGAATGATCAGCGAGCTTAGCGCCGCAGTTATTACATATAATCATGTATTGATCGCCCTTTCAAAATAGACCTTTGTTCAGAAAGATTACAATAATTATAGCAGATTAGGCTATAACAAAACAGAGTTCCCAAGATAAACTCGAGAACTCTTGTTGTTATTTAACCTGTTCAGGTTGTCTCAGCATTCTATACCCAATGCCGATATGTGTCTGTATATAGATAGAATTACCGGAATCCGGTTCGATTTTTTTCCTAAGTGTTGCCATAAAAACTCTGAGTGACGGGATCTCACTACTGGAGTACACTCCCCACACCTGTTCAATAAGGTATTTCTGCGTAAGGACTTTGCCCATATTCCTTGCAAGAACACATAGAAGCTTGTATTCATTAGGCGTCAGATGAACTTCAATATCGTCTACCCATACGCATCCGCTTCCCATGTCTATTTTTAGATTGCCACTTGTAATTACAGCTTCCTTGCCATTTTCCTGTTTTGATGTCTGTAGTCTTCGAATAGTAACACGTATTCTTGCCAAAAGTTCTTCGACAGAAAACGGCTTGATCATATAATCATCAGCACCGTTATCCAAAGCCTCGATCTTATCTGCATCATCAGTTCTGGCACTAATAACTATTATAGGCATATCAGACCAAGTACGAATTTTCTTGATTATCTCGTTTCCATCGATATCCGGAAGTCCCAGGTCCAGGAGAACTACATCAGGATTATAAGTAGATGCCTCGAGAATTGCCTGTGCTCCATTTTTAGCCCATATATTCTTGATTCCATGAGCTTCCAGCGTTGTTCTTATCAGGTTCCTAACCGGAAGATCATCTTCAACTATGAGTATTAAAACCCCATTGCTTTTTTCCTTATTCATTCAGTTCTATTTCCTTTCCGGGAAGCGTAAATGAAATAATTGTCCCATGTGGAAGATTGTCCCTAACATCTATATTACCATTATGCAGTTCTACGATAGATTTGCAAATAGCCAGTCCCAGTCCCATACTTCTAGAGCTATCGCTGCTCACCCTGTTTTCCGTATAATACATCTCAAAAATATGTTTTTTGGCATCATCAGAAATTCCAGGACCGTTATCATATATCTCCGTTTTAACCATACCATCTCCGGATAATTCAGATCTAATGGTTATTTTCGATCCTATCTTGGAGTATTTCATTGCATTATTAATTATATTAATAAGTAATTGAACGATCAAATGTGTATCAACATGGACAAAAAGTAATTTGCCTGAAGGTACCACTGTAATATCATATTCAGACTTTCTTCTGGATACATGAATAAGTGCTTCCTCTAGAATGTCATCCATCAGTTCATCCGTCATTGACAGATTGATCTGGCCGTCCTCCATTTTACTTGCCGACAATAGATTTTCTACCAGTTCAATCAACCACATAGAATCATCATATATATCCGCCGCCATCTTTTTCTTTTCCGTTTCTTCGAAACGTTCCGGATCATAATAGAGGTTGCTGGCATGTCCTGATATTGATGTAAGAGGTGTGCGAAGATCATGTGATATAGATCTGATAATGTTTGCTCTTGTCCGTTCCTTATCCGCTCTTTGGAGTGCTTCTTCCTTTTTTCTGATATTATGAAGATTGTCCATAGCTATGGCACATTCTCCCAATATAGAAAGCATGATCTCTAACTCAAAATTATCTATGTCGGTTGTAACGTATATTCCTACTACACCATATACATGATTCCCTATCCTAATAGAATAATAACGGCATTTTGCATCGGGGAATCTTTTCGTTCCTCGACCTGCACAGTGCATATCATCCATTACACTTTTTGCGATTTTTCGTTCCTCATCTGATAAAAGATCCTCAGATGTATCATTCTTATATATGTATATCTCCGGATTCTTCTCTTCGGGAGCATAAATAACAATAGTCTGTTTAAGTAGATTCCTCAGCTGCTCTGCTGTGATCTTCAGTATTTCTCCTTCTGAGTCAGACTTTTGAAACAATCGACTGGCCTCAAGGAGAATTTTGGTTCTATACGCGTACTCTGCTGATTTTTTTGTGTTATATTTCAGTCTTGACGCAAGAGAACCTGTTACCATGGCAGATATAAACATAACTGCAAAAGTAACAGGATAATCATTTCTAAATGTAAATAATGTATATCTGGGTTCCATAAATAAGAAGTTAAAAACAAAAACTCCCAAAATCGACGATATAAATATAACCGAATAGCCCTCTGTTATAATGGAAATAGCCAATACTCCCAGTATATACAATGTGATTATATTAACATCACTAAACCCAGACAGTTGAAATAGCATGCCTATTAACGAAGCAACCGTAAGTACTGCAAAACTTTTCATCATTCCTCTCAGAAAGTTTTTTCCTGAAAAGGGTATAAAGTGTGGTCTTACATACTTCGAAAAAGCTGACTCTGGAACCACATATATCTCAAGACCCGGTGCAAGTTCGCTTAATCTAACTACCAGATTGGATGTATTTATCAAAAATCCTGAATGAGCAGGGCTGTTTCCTATTACGATTATATCTGTTCCTGATTCATTGGCATATTCTGCCATTTGAAGTGCAACATCCTCTGCGAATACTGTTTCAACTGACGCCCCCAGTCTCTTTGCCAGATTTATGTTAGAATCCAGTCTACTTCTATCTTCTATAGATTTAAATGAATCAGCTTTTGCAGATATATATAGTGCTGTCAGTACTCCGCCTGTCATCTCCATTAGATGTGCTGCTGCTCTTATTATCTTCTCATTGGACGGTGATGAAGAGACTCCAACTAGAATTCTCGGCGAATCCACACTACTGATGTCATCCATGCAAGTGCCTCCCATTAACTACGCATATTATCTATAATAAATAATAACAGTTTTTTTGCCAAATTAATACACTACTATAATCGCCAATATTGTTATTGCTATAAATTTATCTTTAATAATATACCTTCTGGAGGATAAGCTATATACATTTCGCTATGCAAATTAGTAACGTTTAATAAAGCTAGGTGATTATCAGATTTTAAAGCACTTCTTCAAAGTTTCCATACTTCCAAGTACGAGGATAGAATCATCTTTTCCAAATATTGTATCAGGACTTACAAAATAGACAAGTGTTCCTTTTTTTCTGATTCCTACGATATTAAGGTTGTATTTCTGACGAATATCAAGGTCTTCAAGCGCTTTATCAGCCCATTTTCCCGGTACCTTGATTTCGATTATTGATGCCTGAGGATCTATCTCGATATAATCAAGTACGTTCTCTGATGTATATCTGATTGCTGCCCATCTTCCCATTTCACGCTCAGGGTATACCACATGATCCGCTCCATTTTTCAGAAGGAATTTTGCCTGAACATCCTCTGCTGCCCTAGCAATGATCTTTTTGGCACCAAGCTCGCTTAACAGTGATGTTGTTTCCAGAGACATCTGGAAATTAGAGCTTATTGTCACATAGCATACATCATAATTCCTGACACCAAGTGATTTAAGGAATGTAAGATTAGTGCTGTTTCCAATGATTCCCTGTGTGACATAATCCATACTTTCTTCCAAACGTTCCTCACTTATATCAACTCCCATGATCTCACATCCCTGATCCTTTAATGCAATTGATAAATATTTTCCAAATCTTCCCAATCCTATTACGAGAACTGATTTCATAATTAATTTTTCCTTTCAAATCAAACAACAATATTCTTATTAGTTTTGCTTATGTCTGATTACCGTATTTTTTAGTTCTGCCTATATCTAATAATTCTTTTTTATATGTGTTAATCTTTTTACATTAAGCTTATTTATACATTAATCTTATTAATGTATAAATCTTTATTTAAACTTTAGCCTACTGTTATTCCTTCGTGAGGTCTTCTCTCAAATGTGCATACTTTTCTATGAAGTGTACCAAATATGAGTGTCAATCCTCCTACTCGTCCGATAAACATAAGGAGCATAAGTATATCTCTTGATGCCTGACTTAGATGTGGAGTTATTCCTGTTGTCAGTCCAACCGTACCAAGTGCCGATGCGACCTCAAAGAAGCAGTTTCCTACAGGAATATTTTCAATCACACTTATGATCAAACCTGAACTAAAGAAAAGAAATGCATACATAAACATAACTCCAATTGCATTTCTTACCACATCTCCATGGATTTCTCTTTTGAAAAATATTACATGATTTTTTCTCTGATATATCGATCTGGCTGTTCCAAGAATTACTGCAAATGTTGTTACTTTCATACCTCCGGCTGTTGATCCCGGAGCACCTCCGATTAGCATCAGTAATGTAGTTATTGCTTTTCCAGATGAGCTCATAGATCCATAATCAGTTGTGTTAAAGCCTGCTGTTCTTGGTGTTACTGCCTGGAAAATAGATGAAAGCAACCTGGTACTTCCAGGCATATTTTTATTTTCAAAAAAATAAAATAGCAATGTCGGAATAAGTATTAGGAAAAATGTCGTTGATATGATTACCTTAGACTGCATCCTGTAACGCTTTATATGTATGTTATGTTTCTTAATATCTGCCCATGTTAGGAATCCAATTCCTCCACAGATTATAAGTGCTGCTATTGTCAGAACTATCACGGGATTAGCCGCATATGATGTAAGCGAAGTGAATTTTCCGGTATGAGTTCCCATAATATCAAATCCAGCATTACAAAACGCTGAGATCGAGTGGAATATCGACATCCAAATTCCTGTTTTTATTCCATAATCTCTCGAATAGACAGGGAACATTATGAGTGCACCTATTCCTTCGATTGTAAATGTAATAATGAGAATAAACCTTGTCAGCCTTACTATTCCTCCGACCTCTGGTGCAGAAATTGCCTCCTGCATCACTGTTCTTTGTTCAAGTCCGATCTTTTTTCCTGCTAAGAGCGCAAAAAAAGCACTGGTAGTTATTACTCCCAGTCCACCGATCTGAATCAATGTAATTACTACAATCTGTCCGAACATCGACCATGCCTGTGCCGTGTCCCTTACAACAAGTCCTGTTACGCATACCGCTGATACTGCTGTAAACATCGCATCCGATGCAGGTGTCCATTCATGAACTCTGGATGCAAGTGGAGTCATAAGAATAAGAGTTCCTATTGTTATAACCAGTGCAAATCCAAGTACAATCATCTGGAAATTGTTCATTCTGTTTTTAATAGCGGATTTTTTGTTTTTCAAAATTTTAAGCATAAAATACCCTTAGCTCCTCTTTTCTAACCAACGCCCATTATAGAAATTATAACGTTAAATCCGTGCTAAGAAAGAGCTAAAGGTATAAAGATTGTATTAAGATTATTGTTATTCTACTATAGTCCTTTAAATAATTATCTTTTTCTATTTTCTTCTTATTAGTTTAAGGATTTGTATTATAACTGTTGGTAATATTGCCAATCCTGCAATCTGCATAAATGCTTTATTACTGATATCAGCTACACTAAACATTCCATGAAGTGCCGGTACCATAAGTACTAATGATAGAAGCAATGTTCCTCCAAAAAAGGCTGCAATACTATATGGATTGGACTTGAATCCAAGTTCGAAAATTGATTTTTTGCTTCTACAGTTAAACCCATGGAATAACCTTGCAAGTGTAAGTGTGGCAAATGCCATTGTAGCTGCAACTGCATGGCTCTTCTCCAGACCTATATAAAATGCAGCCATAGTCGATACTGCTATAAGCGCACCCTGTCCTAATATTTTCCACATTATTATGCCGGAAAGTATGCCCTCAGATGAAGATCTAGGCGGTTCTTCCAGAAGTGATTTGTCTGATGGCTCCATTCCAATTGCGATTGCAGGAAGCGAATCTGTTAGCAAATTAATAAATAACAGGTGCACCGGTGCAAAAGGAACCGGAAGTCCTATCAGCGATGTATATAGTACCGACATTATCCCGGCCATATTTCCCGATAAAAGGAAAAGAATAGCATTCTTTATATTTCTATATACGTTACGTCCATTCAGTACTGCCTTTATTATCGTTGCAAAATTATCATCCGACAAAATCATTGCAGCCGCATCTTTTGAAACTTCTGTTCCGGTTATTCCCATAGCTACACCGATATCCGCTTTTTTCAATGCCGGTGCATCATTAACTCCATCGCCAGTCATTGATACAATATTGCCTCTTCGCTGCCATGCATCTACTATTCTTATTTTATTTTCAGGCGAAACTCTTGCATATACAGATATTTGTGCAATCTTTTCATCCAGCTCATCATCTGTCAGTGCATCCAACTCGGCTCCTGTGAGCGCCAAATTGCCTTCTTCATATATACCAATCTGCTTGGCAATTGCTGTAGCCGTGATCTTATGGTCTCCGGTTATCATAACTGTCTTAATACCTGCATGCTTTGCCTGATTTACTGCATCCCTGGATTCATCCCTTGGTGGATCCATCATGGCTATCAATCCTAAGAATGTGTAACCATATTCTGAATCAATCGTAAGTGCTTCCTCTGTTTCCTTATATGCAAAGGCAAGAACTCTGAGTCCGTTCTCCGAAAATTTCTGATTCTTCATACGGATTTTTTCTCGATCTATATCCGTAATATATCTGACACCATTGGCATCTTCTATATTTATACAACGATCTATTAGAACATCAACTGCACCCTTAGTCAGTACTGTCCCTTTTCCATGAAGCCTGCACTTCGTGCTCATTAGTTTTCTATCTGAATCAAACGGTACTTCTTCTTCACGAATGATTACCTGTCTGATATCTTCCTCATTCATTCCTTCTTCACCGAAGAAATCATTTTCACTTACATCTATTCTACGGAACATATCAAGAAGAGCGAACTCAGTTGGATCACCAATTCCCTTTCCCTCTACGATACTTGAGTCGTTGGTGAGTATTGCGTCATACAGCAAATATCTGGATAAGTGCTCTCTTATATCAAGCTTCACCGGATCTATCTCTGTGTCATTCATATATACTTTTTGAACAGTCATCTTATTTTGTGTAAGAGTACCAGTTTTATCTGAACATATTACAGATACGCATCCCAAGCTTTCTACGGCTTTCAATTCCTTTATAATAGCATTTTCACTTGCCATTTTTTGTGTTCCCATTGCCTGAACTATGGTTACAATTGAGCTAAGTGCTTCTGGGATTGCAGCTACTGCCAATGCAACTGCAAACATCATTGCATCTAAAATCGACATATGACGATATATGCTTAGTGCAAATACAACTGCGCATATTATCATTATTGAAGTAGCAAGTTTCTGGCTAAACTGATCCAAACTTACCTGCAGAGGTGTTTTTCTTTCCTTTGCTGTATTCATCAAATCTGCAATTTTGCCAAGTTCTGTTTCCATTCCAGTTTTTGTGATAAGAACCATGGCACGTCCGTATACTACCAAACTCCCTGAATGAACCATATTTGTTCTGTCTGCAAGATCTGTATCTTCCGGCATTACATCATTGTTCTTTTCAACATTAGTTGATTCTCCGGTAAGAGAGCTTTCATTGACCTGTAATGAATAGCTGTGAATTATTCGTCCATCAGCTACTATCATATCTCCTGCTTCAAGAAGAACTATATCTCCAGGAACAAGTTCTCTAGATGAAATTTCATTTTTGCTTCCGTTTCTGATTACCTTTGCATTAGGTGATGACAACTGTTTCAAACTGTCCAATGACTTTTCCGCTTTAACGTGCTGAACTGTCCCAAGAATTGCATTAAGGATTAATACCATAAGAATAACTATGGTACTTTCCGCACTTCCAGAAAACAATGATACCACCGCAGCGACTATTAAAATAATTACTAATAGATCCAAAAATTGTGACAGAAATACCTGAAGCACACTTTTCTTTTTGCCTTCCTGCAATACATTTTCGCCTTTGATGCTTCGAATTTCCTTAACTTCATTATCGGTAAGTCCCTGCTCTGTTACCTTGTACTCACCTAATAGTTCCTGTACGGGTCTGGCCCATTCATGCTTGCCCATATTGTCTCTTACTCCAATCTCATTTTTAATTTGAGTAGCTTTTGCCGCCTCAATTTCATCAGTTTCTTTTGTTTAGCTCAAATCAATTGTAAAAAAATAGACTCCTATCGTACATCTCTTCGTACGATAAAAGTCTCATTCTTATCTCAGTGCGCTCTCCGGTTGTTAAACGTGATGACGAAAAACGCAATATCGACAGCCGCATTGCGTACACAACTGACAATATGAATTACTCCCTAATATCTTTTTTAAAACTAACATACTTTTGCCTATTTCGTCAAGTTTTTCTTTGCATGTTTTTATTTATAGCTTTTTATTTACATGTTTTATTTATAGCTTTGTTAAACTTTTTTTATATCGTTCTATTTAATATACTTTCTAACCTGTTTCACAAAAAAAGACCCAGAAGAGAGTAAACTCTCCTCTGAATCTTTTTATCATACTAAAGCATATCGCAACTATGTACGAATTACTCTACTACTTCTGTAACTCTGCCTGAACCTACAGTTCTACCACCCTCACGGATAGCGAATGTAAGACCCTGCTCCATAGCTACTGGATGGATAAGTTCGATCTCCATCTCAATATTATCGCCAGGCATGCACATCTCTGTACCTGCAGGAAGATTAACAACACCTGTTACGTCTGTTGTTCTGAAGTAGAACTGAGGACGATAGTTGTTGAAGAAAGGAGTATGACGACCACCCTCATCTTTTGTCAGAACGTAAACCTGACCCTTGAATTTCTTGTGGCAAGTAACTGTCTTAGGAGCAGCAATAACCTGTCCTCTTTCAATCTTGTCACGATCAACACCACGAAGAAGAGCTCCGATGTTATCGCCAGCCTCAGCCTCGTCAAGAGTCTTACGGAACATCTCGATTCCAGTTACAACTGATGTAGCGATTTCATCATGGATTCCAAGAATCTCGATGCTATCGTTAACATGAAGTGTTCCTCTCTCTACACGGCCTGTAGCAACAGTACCACGACCAGAGATTGTGAATACATCCTCGACAGGCATAAGGAAAGGCTTATCAACGTCACGCTCAGGATCAGGGATATACTCATCAACTGTGTTCATGAGTTCCATGATCTTGTCGCCCCAGTTTCCGCCACCTTCAAGAGGTGAACCATCAGCAAGCTTAGCCTCAGCTGAAGGATCCTGAAGTGCCTGGAAAGCTGATCCCTTGATGATAGGACAGTCATTGAATCCGTACTCTTCGAGCTGCTCAGTAACTTCCATCTCAACGAGCTCGATAAGCTCAGGATCATCGACCATATCACACTTGTTAAGGAATACTACGATATAAGGAACACCTACCTGACGTGCAAGAAGTATATGCTCCTTAGTCTGAGCCATAACACCGTCAGTAGCAGCTACTACAAGAATAGCTCCATCCATCTGTGCAGCACCAGTGATCATGTTCTTTACATAATCAGCATGGCCCGGGCAGTCAACGTGTGCATAATGTCTCTTATCTGTCTGGTACTCAACGTGAGCTGTAGAGATTGTAATTCCTCTCTCTCTCTCCTCTGGAGCCTTATCGATCTGATCGAATGCCTCAAATGAGTTACCTTCTACTCTCTCTGAAAGAACCTTTGTGATTGCTGCAGTAAGAGTTGTTTTACCATGATCAACGTGTCCGATTGTACCAATATTACAATGCGGTTTGGTTCGCTCGAAATGTGCCTTTGCCATCTTACTTTCCTCCTTAAAATATACGCCTATACGGCTTTTTTCTAATTTTGTTTTATCCATTTAAAACTTCACGGAATATTATGATTATATTCGAGTATTAAAGGATTTTCAACTGTTTTTGTTATTTTGCTCTTGAAGCAACTACCTTCTCCTGAACGTTCTTAGGAGCCTGCTCATATTTGTTAAAGAACATTGAGTAGTTACCACGACCCTGTGTTGAAGAACGAAGGTCTGTAGAATATCCGAACATCTCTGACAGAGGAACATATGCTGTAACCTTCTTGCCGTTTCCGACGTCATCCATACTCTCAATTCTACCACGACGTGAGTTAAGATCTCCGATAACATCACCCATGTATTCCTCAGGCATTACTACCTCAACCTTCATAATAGGTTCAAGAATTACAGGGTTAGCTTCCTTCATAGCTTCCTTGAAGCAGAGTGAACCTGCAATATGGAATGCCATTTCTGAAGAATCGACTTCATGGTAAGAACCATCATAACATTCAGCAGTAAATCCAACCATAGGATATCCTGCTACAATACCTGATTCAGCTGCTTCCTGAATACCTTCATCAATTGCTGGGATATATTCCTTAGGAATAGATCCGCCTGTTACTGCATTGACGAACTTGTATGTTTCTTCAGCATTAGCTTCCATAGGCTTAAAACGAACTTTACAATGTCCGTACTGTCCACGTCCACCTGACTGCTTAGCATACTTGTATTCTTTATCAACCTCTTTTGTAAATGTCTCTCTGTACGCAACCTGAGGGGCACCAACATTGGCCTCAACGTTAAACTCTCTCATGAGACGATCAACGATGATTTCAAGATGAAGCTCGCCCATTCCAGCAATAATTGTCTGGCCTGTCTCTTCATCTGTATGAGCTCTGAATGTAGGATCTTCTTCTGCAAGTTTTGCAAGAGCCTCACCCATCTTCTGCTGTGAAGCCTTTGTTTTGGGCTCAATAGCAAGCTGGATAACAGGATCCGGGAATTCCATTGACTCAAGGATAACGGGATGATCTTCGTTACAGATAGTATCACCTGTTGTTGTATTTTTAAAACCTACAACTGCAGCGATATCTCCTGCGAAGACCTCATCGATTTCCTGTCTCTTATTAGCGTGCATCTGAAGCAGACGAGATACTCTTTCCTTTTTACCCTTTACAGAGTTAAGTACATAAGAACCTGTCTTAAGTGTTCCAGAATAAACACGGATAAATGCAAGACGTCCAACGAAAGGATCTGTCATGATCTTGAATGCAAGAGCTGAGAAAGGCTCATCATCTGAAGACTTTCTTGTAATCTCATTGCCTTCCATATCTGTTCCATCGATGTCAGGGACATCTGTAGGAGCAGGCATAAAATCAAGAACTGCATCGAGAAGCTTCTGAATTCCCTTGTTCTGATGAGCTGATCCACAAAGTACAGGAACTGCTGCATTAGCAACTGTTCCCTTTCTAAGGGCTTTCTTAAGCTCATCAACTGAAGGTTCATTGCCTTCAAGATATTTTTCCATAAGATCATCATCAAGATCGCAGATTTTCTCTACGAGTTCTCCACGATACATCTCAGCTTCTTCTTTCATGTCATCAGGAATGTCAACTACTGAAATATCGATTCCTTCCTTGTCATTATATAGGTATGCCTTCATCTCGAAAAGATCAACAACGCCCTCAAAATGATCTTCCTTACCAATAGGAAGTTCGATAACTACTGCGTTCTTTCCAAGTTTTGTACCAATTTCATCAACTGTGTTGAAGAAATCAGCACCAAGGATATCCATCTTATTGACAAATGCCATACGGGGTACATGATAAGTATCTGCCTGACGCCATACGTTCTCTGACTGGGGCTCAACACCACCCTTTGCGTCAAATACGCCGACAGCACCATCAAGTACACGCAGGGATCTTTCAACTTCAACTGTGAAGTCTACATGTCCCGGTGTATCAATAATATTAATTCTGTGTTCAAGAGCACCCTTTAAAGGTTTTGCCTGCTCCTGATGTGACCAATGGCATGTTGTTGCAGCGGATGTGATAGTAATACCACGCTCCTGCTCCTGCTCCATCCAGTCCATTGTTGCTGTTCCCTCGTAAGTCTCACCGATTTTGTAATTTACACCGGTATAAAAAAGTATACGCTCTGTCAATGTAGTCTTACCTGCATCAATATGAGCCATAATTCCGATGTTTCTGGTGCGCTCAAGGGGATATTCTCTTGTAGCCAAGTTTGATCCCTCCTATCGTTATCAGAATCTGTAATGAGCAAATGCCTTATTAGCCTCAGCCATACGATGCATCTCTTCTTTACGTTTTACAGAAGCACCTGTATTATTTGCGGCATCCATAATCTCATTAGCTAGACGGTCTACCATTGTCTTTTCGCTTCTCTTTCTTGAGAAAGCTGTCATCCAACGAAGGCCAAGTGCCTGACGACGATCAGGGCGAACCTCGATGGGAACCTGATATGTTGCTCCACCGATTCTTCTTGCCTTAACTTCGAGTACAGGCATAATGTTGTTCATAGCTTCCTGGAATACTTCCATAGCTGTCTTGCCTGTTTTTTCCTCAACCTGCTGGAAAGCACCGTACACAATTTTCTGTGCGGTACCCTTCTTGCCGTCGAGCATGATGTTGTTGATGAGCTTTGTAACTACCTTACTGTTGTAGATAGGATCTGCAAGCACATCTCTTTTAATTGTATGTCCTTTACGTGGCACGTTTCTTCCCTCCTTAATCATTAGGATTAATTCACTGGTACTCACATTCTTATGTGTTCATGCATTAAAGGCCTTTCATAAGTGAAATATACCTTAACATTAACCATAAAATTTGTGAATTACACTTTGCGTTAATAACTCATAATTTTCTCTTCTAAATTGCAAAATCAAAAATTGGTTCTGCCGATCTTATCATGAAGTACCGACCTGTGTGAATCTTATTATTAGGTTCATATTCAGTTTTGATACTTTCAGGACTCAAATTACTTAGAAGCCTTGGGTCTCTTAACGCCGTACTTGGAACGAGCCTGTTTCCTATCAGCGACACCAGCGGTATCGAGTGTACCTCTGACAACGTGGTAACGAGTACCGGGTAGATCCTTTACTCTTCCACCACGAACCAAAACTACACTATGCTCCTGAAGATTGTGTCCTTCACCTGGAATATAGCTTGTTACTTCGATTCCGTTAGAAAGACGAACTCTGGCGATCTTACGAAGAGCGGAGTTAGGCTTTTTAGGGGTTGCAGTCTTAACGGCTGTGCAGACACCACGCTTCTGTGGAGAAGCAGTCTCGATTGGTCTCTTTGTAAGAGAATTGAAGCCTCTCTGCAGTGCGGGAGACTTAGACTTCTTTGTAGATGTCTTTCTTCCCTTCCTTACTAACTGGTTAAATGTTGGCATTTTTTCACCTCCTATAATTATTTTCATGCGCTATTTTACGCACGCCTATGTATTATATTCTGCCAATACAATTTTGTCAAGCAAAAAGGAAGTAGCGCATAGGGCTACTCCCTTCTTATTTTTATGAAGTTAATCTAAGTTGATCAATCTTCTGTTTCCTGAAGTTCTTCTGCCTCATCAGCAGTATTCTCAGCCTTATCAATATATCTCTTGGATTCTTTTCTAGGCTTCTGCTCTTCTTCTCTCTCTTTTTCAAGAGCGAGTCTCTCAGCTTCAAGAGCCTTCTTTCTGATTTCCTCACTGTAATCGGTAGAAAGATTTGTTTTTCTATATCTCTTCATTCCGGTTCCAGCCGGGATCAGCTGTCCAATAATTACATTTTCCTTTAGACCAAGAAGTGGATCTTCCTTGCCCTTAATTGCGGCATCCGTAAGGACCTTAGTCGTTTCCTGGAATGATGCTGCTGACAAGAAGGAATCTGTTGCAAGTGATGCCTTTGTGATACCAAGAAGTTCCTGAGAACTCTCTGCAACTTCTTTTCCTTCTGCTATAAGCTTCTTATTTATACCATCAAGTTCAAGCTTGTCAATGAGCTGACCAGGGAGAAGTCCTGAATCTCCTTCTTTCTCGATTCTCACACGCTTAAGCATCTGATGTACGATAACCTCAATATGCTTATCATTAATTTCAACACCCTGCAGGCGGTATACTCTAAGAACTTCCTGAAGAAGGTAATCCTGAACAGCAAGTACGCCCTTAATCTTAAGAATATCATGAGGGTTAATTGAACCTTCAGTAATTGTATCTCCAGCCTCAAGTGCCTGTCCATCAGCTACCTTGATATGAGAGCCATAAGGAATGAGATATGTCTTGGCCTCGCCGGTTTCTCGGTTTGTGACAACGACTTCTCTCTTCTTTTTGGTCTCCTTGATCTCGATAATACCGGGAATCTCTGTGATTATAGCAAGTCCCTTAGGTCTTCTTGCCTCAAAAAGCTCCTCGACACGGGGAAGACCCTGTGTAATATCAGACCCGGCAACACCTCCGGTATGGAATGTTCTCATTGTAAGCTGTGTACCAGGCTCACCGATTGACTGTGCCGCAATGATTCCGATTGCCTCACCGACCTGAACAGGCATGCCTGTTGCAAGGTTTATACCATAGCACTTAGAGCAAACGCCATCTCTGCTTCTGCAGTTCAGAATCGTTCTGATCTTAACTTTCTTTAACGGTTCACCGTTCTTATCGACAGCTTCCTTAATAATTCTAGCGGCTCTTGTACGTGTAATCATATGATTATGCTTAACTATAAGCTCGCCATCTTTATTCTTAATATCTTCGCAGCAGAATCTGCCTGAGATTCTCTCTTCAAGAGTCTCGATAACTTCATCGCCATCCTGAAGTGCTGATACATACTCGCCAGGAAGATCATCTTTTGAGGCAGCACAGTCGATATCACGAATGATCATCTCCTGAGATACATCAACAAGTCGTCTGGTCAAATATCCTGAATCAGCTGTTCGAAGAGCTGTATCTGAAAGTCCTTTACGAGCTCCATGCGCTGACATGAAGTATTCGAGTACATCAAGACCTTCACGGAAATTTGACTTGATAGGAAGTTCGATTGTACGTCCCGATGTATCTGCCATCAGTCCTCGCATACCTGCAAGCTGTTTGATCTGCTTATCAGAACCACGGGCTCCTGAATCTGCCATCATGAACACATTATTATACTGATCAAGTCCATCAAGAAGGTCCCTTGTAAGAAGATCATCTGTCTTCTTCCAAGTCTCTACAACTTCCTTATATCTTCCTTCTTCTGTCAGCATACCTCTCTTATACTTTCTTCTTATATCGGCAACTGTCTTCTCAGCTTCCTTAATAAGAGTATCCTTAGAGTCTGGTACTGTCATATCTGATACAGAAACTGTTATTGCTGAAAGTGTGGAATACTTATATCCCATTTCCTTAATAGCATCGATTGTCTCTGCTGTCTTGGTAGCGCCATGTGTATGCATTACGTTTTCAAGAATTCCCTTAAGGTCCTTCTTTTTAACGAGGAAATCAATTTCAAGCTTCAGATCATTATCAGGGTCAGTTCTATCTATATAGCCAAGATCCTGTGGAACTACTTCGTTGAATATAAGTCTTCCAAGTGAAGTATCTATTATTCTTGTCTTAACAGATCCGCCAGCAATTTTCTTAGAAACTCTAACCTTGATCTTAGACTGAAGAGTAATAACATGATTCTGATATGCCATTATTGCTTCATTTGTATCCTTGAATATACTTCCTTCTCCCGGTTCACCGTCTTTCTGCTGTGTCAGGCAGTAGATACCAAGTACCATATCCTGTGAAGGAACAGATACAACTCCGCCGTCTGAAGGCTTCAGAAGGTTATTAGGTGAAAGAAGCATGAAACGACACTCAGCCTGAGCTTCCTGTGTAAGAGGCAGATGAGCTGCCATCTGATCACCATCGAAATCGGCATTATAGGCCATACAAACCATGGGATGAAGACGAATAGCCTTTCCTTCTACAAGGATAGGTTCAAACGCCTGGATTCCAAGTCTATGAAGTGTAGGTGCACGGTTAAGCATAACTGGGTGATCCTTGATAACGTCCTCAAGGACGTCCCAAACCTCAGTCTTAACCTGTTCTACCATCTTCTTGGCATTCTTAATATTGTGAGCAGAACCATTCTGTACAAGTTCTTTCATGACGAAAGGTTTGAACAACTCAAGTGCCATCTCCTTGGGAAGACCACACTGGTAAATCTTAAGATCAGGTCCTACAACGATAACGGAACGTCCAGAATAGTCAACTCGTTTTCCAAGAAGGTTCTGTCTGAAACGTCCTGACTTACCCTTTAACAGATCTGAAAGAGACTTAAGAGGTCTGTTTCCAGGTCCGGTTACAGGTCTTCCACGACGACCATTGTCGATAAGAGCATCTACAGCTTCCTGTAGCATACGCTTTTCATTTCGAATAATGATATCAGGAGCCTTAAGCTCAAGTAATCTTCTCAAACGGTTATTTCTATTTATGATTCTTCTGTACAGATCATTCAAATCTGATGTTGCAAATCTTCCACCATCAAGCTGTACCATAGGTCTGAGATCAGGAGGAATTACAGGTATAACTGTAAGTACCATCCATTCAGGTTTATTTCCTGAATTTCTAAAAGCCTCAATAACATCAAGTCTCTTAATTATTCTAGCTCGTTTCTGACCTGTTGCTGTTTTAAGATCAGCTTTAAGCTCTACTGATTCTTTTTCAAGATCAATGTTTGCTAAAAGTTCCTGAACAGCTTCAGCTCCCATTGCAGCTCTAAAGGCATTGCCATACTGGCTTCTTGCTTCACCATATTCGGCTTCAGAAAGAATCTGCTTATAGGTCAATGGTGTATCGCCAGGGTTAAGAACGATAAATGCAGCAAAGTAGATAACTCTCTCAAGTATCCTTGGTGATATATCAAGAATAAGCCCCATTCTTGAAGGTATACCCTTGAAATACCATATATGGGATACAGGGGCAGCCAATTCAATATGCCCCATGCGCTCACGCCTTACACTGGCCTTAGTAACCTCGACACCACATCTGTCGCAGACTACTCCCTTATATCTAATTTTTTTATACTTTCCGCAGTGGCATTCCCAGTCCTTGGTAGGTCCAAAAATACGCTCACAGAACAGTCCATCCTTTTCAGGCTTAAGAGTACGATAGTTTATTGTCTCGGGCTTTTTGACTTCGCCACGTGACCATTCTCTGATCTTTTCAGGAGAAGCGAGGCCAATCCTGATTTTCTCGAATGACACGCCTTCGTTCACTTCATTGTTATTTCTATCCGGCATTGATAGAACTCCCTTCTGTTACTCTTCGTCCATGTCATCAGCATCCTGATACATGTAGTCGTCTGGATTAGATGCTTCCGTTGCGGGCTCATCTTCAACTTCATCTACATCTACCATTTCGCCAGTTTCCTCATCGAATGTCTTCTTTGAAAAACCATGCTTTGCAAATGATTCATCACTTTCAAATGCGAAGTTTCTTTCATCCCTAAGTACTTCATTCAGATTTGTCTTATCATACTCTGATGTTTCCTTAAGCTTAACTTCCTCATTTTGTTCGTCTAAAAGTGTGATATCCAGTGCAAGTGCCTGGAGTTCCTTGAGAAGTACCTTAAAGGACTCGGGAATTCCTGCCTTAGGAATATTTTCGCCCTTTATGATAGCCTCATAAGTCTTGACACGGCCTACAACATCATCTGACTTAACAGTAAGTATTTCCTGAAGAGTGTATGCTGCTCCATATGCTTCAAGAGCCCAAACTTCCATCTCTCCGAAACGCTGTCCACCAAACTGAGCTTTTCCTCCGAGAGGCTGCTGTGTTACTAAGGAATACGGGCCTGTAGAACGAGCATGAATCTTATCGTCTACAAGGTGGTGAAGTTTCAGGTAATGCATATGTCCTATTGTAACTCTTGCTCCGAAGTCCTCTCCTGTACGTCCATCACGAAGCTGAACCTTACCGTCTTTTCCAATACGAACTCCAGCCCATTCTTTTCTGTGATCTCTGTTGTCATAAAGGTACTGAAGTACTTCAGGTCTTACAACGCTCTTATACTTATTTTCAAATTCTTCCCATGTAGTATTAACATAATCATCTGCCATTTCGAGAAGGTTTGTAATATCGTTCTCGACAGCACCGTCAAATACAGGTGTTTCAATATCAAATCCAAGAACTCTTGCTGCCAGTGAAAGATGAATCTCAAGTACCTGTCCGATATTCATTCTAGAAGGAACGCCCAGAGGGTTAAGAACGATATCGAGTGGTCTTCCATTTGGAAGGAATGGCATATCCTCTAGAGGAAGCACACGTGAAACGACACCCTTATTACCATGACGTCCGGCCATCTTATCTCCAACGGAGATTTTTCTCTTCTGTGCAATATATATTCTTACAGACTTCTTTACTCCTGGAGGAAGTTCATCACCATTTTCCGCAGTAAATACCTTTGCATCAACAACGATTCCATACTCGCCATGAGGGACCTTAAGAGATGTGTCTCTTACTTCTCTTGCCTTTTCTCCGAAGATTGCGCGAAGCAGTCTCTCTTCTGGTGTGAGTTCTGTTTCTCCCTTAGGTGTAACCTTACCAACAAGGATATCGCCTGCTCTTACCTCTGCTCCGATACGGATAACTCCGTTCTCATCAAGATTCTTAAGCGCATCATCGCCAACACCTGCTACATCTCTTGTGATTTCTTCAGGTCCAAGCTTGGTATCTCTTGCATCAGTCTCAAATTCTTCTATATGTATTGATGTATAAACATCATCTCTTACAAGTCTCTCTGACAGAAGAACCGCATCCTCGTAGTTATAACCTTCCCACTCCATGAATCCAATAAGTGGATTTTTACCAAGAGCTAGCTGGCCATTTGATGTTGAAGGTCCATCAGCGATTACATCACCAGCTTCAACATGATCTCCCTTGAATACAATAGGTCTCTGGTTATAGCAGTTTGATTGGTTGCTTCGTTCAAACTTAGTAACAGTATACTCATCTTTATCACCATCATCTGTCTTGATGACAATTCTGTTTGACTCTGATCTCTCAACTGTACCTGCATGCTTTGCTACGATACATACTCCTGAATCGACAGCTGTCTTAGGTTCCATTCCGGTTCCTATTACAGGAGGCTCTGTGGTCAAAAGAGGGACAGCCTGACGCTGCATGTTTGATCCCATAAGTGCACGGTTTGCATCATCGTTCTGCAAGAACGGGATAAGAGCTGTAGCTACAGAGAATACCATTCTCGGAGATACGTCCATATATTCATACAAAGTCTTATCGAATGAAGATGTCTGCTCTCTGAAACGTCCTGAAACAGAATCATTGACAAAATGTCCTTCTTCATCAAGCTGAGCACTAGCCTGTGCAATATGATAATTATCCTCTTCGTCTGCAGTCATATAAACTGTATCATTAGTTACTTTTGGATCTTGAGGATTAGTTCTATCTACTACACGGTAAGGAGCTTCTATAAATCCGTACTCATTAATACGTGCGAAACTTGCCAGTGAGTTGATAAGTCCGATATTAGGACCTTCTGGTGTCTCAATAGGGCACATTCTTCCGTAATGTGAGTAATGTACATCTCGTACTTCGAATCCGGCTCTGTCTCTTGACAGACCGCCAGGTCCTAGGGCTGATAAACGTCTCTTATGTGTAAGCTCTCCAAGAGGGTTGTTCTGATCCATGAACTGTGACAGCTGTGATGATCCAAAGAACTCTTTTACAGCAGCCGTAACCGGCTTGATGTTGATAAGATTCTTTGTTGCATTAGCAACACCATCCATGTCCTGTGTTGTCATACGTTCCCTTACAACACGTTCCATTCTAGAAAGACCAATTCTATACTGGTTCTGAAGAAGTTCTCCAACTGCTCTTATTCTTCTGTTGCCCAAATGGTCGATATCATCTTTATATCCCACGCCCCACTCGAGGTGCATATTGTAGTTTATAGATGCAAAAATATCTTCCTTTGTGATATGCTTTGGAACCAATTCCTTGGCATTCCTCTCGAGCTCATCAAGAAGGTCTTCCTTTTCAAGATTCTTGTCGAGGATCTCTTTAAGTACCGGATAGTATACATGCGGTTCTTTAATCCCAAGAGCTTCTCTGTCGCATTCAACATATTTATCAAGAGAGACCATCATATTAGAAAGTACTTTTGTATTTCTCTCTTCTGTCTGTATCATTACAAAAGAAACTGCAGCATCCTGAATCTCGTCAGCAAGTGCCTTGCTTACGGATGTTCCAGCCTCGGCAATAATCTCTCCTGTCTCAGGATTAACTACATCCTCAGCAAGGATCTTATGTGAAATTCTGTTCCAAAAAGCAAGTTTCTTGTTGAACTTATAACGTCCTACCTTAGCCAGATCATAACGTCTGGGATCAAAGAACATGCCATTAATAAGAGACTCTGCGCTATCAACGTTAAGAGGCTCTCCAGGTCTTATTTTTCTATAAAGTTCAAGAAGACCACCCTCATATGAACCTTCCGGATTTCTTTCTGTTATAGAAGGATCCTTGGAAAATGATGCTGTGATCTTAGGTTCTTCGCCAAATACGTCAAGGATCTCCTGATTTGATCCAAGTCCCATTGCACGAAGGAATACAGTAATAGGTACCTTTCTAGTACGGTCAACCCTTACATAAAAGACATCGCTTGAATCTGTTTCATACTCAAGCCATGCTCCTCTGTTGGGAATTACAGTACATGAGAAAAGTCTCTTACCTATTTTATCATGATCAATACCATAATAAATACCAGGAGAACGGACAAGCTGAGATACGATAACTCGCTCAGCTCCGTTTATAACGAAGGTGCCAGTCTCTGTCATAAGAGGAAGATCTCCCATGAAGATTTCCTGCTCATTAATCTCGTCAGTCTCTCTGTTATATAATCTGACCTTTACTTTTAAAGGTGCAGAATAGGTGGCGTCACGTTCTTTGCACTCTGGAATCGTATACTTGATATCATCAGTGCATAACTTGAAATTAGTAAATTCAAGGCTCAAATGCCCGCTGTAGTCAGTTATCGGGGAAATATCAGCAAACGCTTCTTTTAACCCTTCTCTCAGAAACCAGTTATAGGAATCCTTCTGGACTTCTATAAAATTCGGCATCTGCAGGACTTCCTTGTTACGAGCAAAGCTCATTCTGAGGCCTTTTCCTGATTTCACCGGACGCATAATATGTTCATCCATTTACGTTCCACCTCTCGTATAAAATCAACAGTTACAATATTAATGGGTATTATATGTCGCTATAAAAATCCACAATACCCGATAGTAAAGCAACGTATAATATACAATAAATGTCAATGTTATGTCAATGTTTTTTTATAAATACAACAAAAAAAGACTACATCCAAAATGGGTGTAGTCTTTTTGGGCTAGACTCCAAAAATGCTCAACATTTTTGTCGCTTAAAAAAATGAGATTCAAAGTTCATACTTTTTTATGAAAAAATCAATATGATCACTTTGTAATCTATATTTATTATTTAAGTGTAACCTTAGCTCCAACTTCTTCAAGCTTAGCCTTAGCATCTTCAGCTGAAGCCTTATCAGCAGCTTCTTTAACCATCTTAGGTGCTCCGTCAACAACTTCCTTAGCTTCCTTGAGGCCAAGTCCTGTAAGCTCACGAACAACCTTGATAACCTTAACCTTGTTTGCTCCAACTTCGGTAAGCTCTACGTCGAACTCATCCTTTTCCTCAGCTGCGCCAGCGCCAGCGCCAGCTGCTGCTGCAACTACAACGCCTGCTGCTGCAGAAACGCCGAATTCTTCTTCACAAGCCTTAACGAGATCGTTAAGTTCCATAACGGAAAGCTCTTTGATAGCAGCGATAAATTCATCTGTTGTCATCTTTGCCATGATTATATCCTCCATTTAATTAATTTTGCCGTCATGCGGCTACATCGTATTCTAGCTAAAAACTACTGATTCCGTTTCCGTATCAGTTTTCAGATAATAAGAATTACTCCTCAACAGGAGCGCTCTCTTCTGCAGGTGCAGCTTCTTCAGCCTTAACTTCTTCTGCAGGTGCAGCTTCTCCGCTTTTTTCAGCGATCTGATTAAGTACACGAGCAAAGTTTGTAATAGGTGACTGCATAGATCCAAGCAATCTTGAAAGTAGCTCTTCTCTGGCAGGGATCTTTGCGATCTGCTCCATGTCTTCCTTGTTGTAAAATGTACCTTCCACAACTCCAGCTTTGATCTCGAGAGCAGGTGCTCCCTTTGCAAATTCTGCAATAACTCTTGCAGGTGCTGTAGCGTCATCCTTAGAAATAGCAATTGCGCTAGGTCCGTTAAGGGTGTCTGAAAGGCTTTCAAGCTCTGTTCCTTTGAACGCGAAATTCATCATCGTGTTCTTGTAAACCTTGTATACAACTCCAGCTTCACGTAGATTTTTACGAAGCTGTGTATCCTGGTCTACAGTAAGTCCGCGGTAGTTTACAACTACAACTGACTGGGCGTCTTTGATGTTCTCAGCAATTTCCTTAACTACAGGCTGCTTTAATTCAACTTTTGCCACTAAACTTACCTCCTTATCATAATGTATCTGAGGCCTAATATCCTTACTATATAAGGAACAAAAATGCCTCTCTACCGAATGGCAGAGAGGCATACATTCTCTAATGATAGTACAGCCTCGGCAGGTATACGTTAGGCCCGCTGGGCACCTGCTGTCTTCGGTATAGCTTATTTAAAATATCACTAATTTATATAAGTGTCAATAACTGATTTCAAAATCAGTGTATCAATTACTCAGCCTGAAGCTTGGAAGGGTTAAGTCTTACTCCGGGTCCCATTGTGGGAGCGATAGTAACATTCTTAAGATAAGAACCCTTTACTGTGCTAGGACGAGCCTTGATGATTGCACTCATTAAAGCCTGGAAGTTGTCGGATAACTGCTCTTCTGTGAAGGAAGCCTTGCCGATTGTTACATGAATTATATTGGCTTTGTCAAGACGGTATTCAACTTTACCTGCCTTGATATCATTGATTGCCTTAGTAACGTCCATTGTAACTGTTCCTGCCTTGGGGTTGGGCATAAGGCCCTTAGGTCCAAGTACACGACCGATACGTCCAACGAGACCCATCATGTCTGGTGTAGCTACAATTACGTCGAAGTCAAACCAGCCGCCCTGGATCTTAGTCATAAGATCCTCTGCGCCTACATAATCAGCGCCTGCTGCTGTTGCTTCATCAGCTTTTTCTCCCTTAGCGAAGACAAGTACTCTAACAGTCTTGCCTGTTCCGTGAGGAAGTACAACTGCTCCTCTGATCTGCTGATCAGCGTGACGTCCATCACATCCTGTACGGATATGTGCTTCAATTGTCTCATCGAACTTTGCTACAGCGTTTTTCTTAACCTGAGCAACTGCATCGGAGAGATCATAAAGAACGGACTTGTCATACGCTTTTGCGGCATCAAGATATTTCTTTCCGTGTTTCATATTTTCCTCCTGTGGTACGGTCGGGATATAATACCCCTCCCACGTTTAAAATTATTTACCTGTTATCCTGCGATGGATTAGTCTACTACTTCTACACCCATAGAACGGGCTGTTCCGGCGATCATGCTCATAGCTGATTCAACGCTTGATGCGTTAAGATCTTTCATCTTAGTCTCAGCGATTTCTTTAACCTGAGCATTTGTGATCTTGCCGACTTTTGTCTTGTTAGGTTCGCCTGAACCCTTCTTAAGGCCTACTGCTTTCTTGATAAGAACTGCAGCGGGAGGAGTCTTTGTGATGAAGCTAAAGCTTCTATCAGCGTATACTGTAATAACTACAGGTACGATTGTATCTCCCATCTGAGCGGTCTTAGCGTTGAACTGCTTTGTGAATTCAACGATATTAACGCCATGCTGGCCTAGTGCAGGACCTACAGGCGGTGCCGGTGTTGCTTTACCGGCCTGAATCTGAAGCTTAATATAGCCTTCAATTTTCTTAGCCATTATAATTCCTCCTAAATTTTAATCTTCCTTACGGACATCCGCATATGAAATCTCAACGGGTGTCTCTCTGCCGAATAACTCGACATTGATCGTAACGGTTTGCTTGCCGGGGTTCATCTCAAGAATGACTCCTGATGTATCTTTCCATACACCACCGGTAACCGAGATTATATCTCCGACGGTGAAGTCAACCTCCACCTTTTCCTCATGGCTGATGCCAAGCGGTCTCATCTCTGCTTCTGTGAGTGGTACCGGTTTGCTTCCGGGGCCAACAAAGCCCGTCACGCCTCTGGTATTTCTAACTACATACCAGGTGTCATCGTTCATTACCATGTTTACTAGAACATAGCCTGGGAACATTTTATGAGAAACCTGTTTTCTAGCTCCGTTCTTCATCTCCATGATATCTATCATAGGGACGCGAACTTCGAGAATCTGGTCCTCAAGATGACGGTTTTCGATTGTTTTTTCAATATTCGTCTTAACCTTATTCTCATATCCTGAATAAGTGTGAACGACGTACCACATAGCTTCTGCCATTGAAAATAGCCTCCATTACAGATTTACCAAAATATCAATTCCATTCTTAAAGATCATATCCAGAACTGCTATCAGAAGTCCGATGATTACAGATACAATAACTGTCGCTGTAGACTGCTTAACAACTGTGCTTCTGTCAAGCCAGATTATTCTCTTGAATTCTGTCTTGAGATCTTCAAACCAAGTTGATATCTTCTTACCTTCTTTAGCCATGATTCTGCGCTCCTTTACTTTGTTTCTTTATGTAAAGTATGCTTTCTGCAGAACGGGCAATACTTGCGGACTTCCATCCTCTCAGGATGGTTGCGCTTTTCTTTGGTAAGATTGTAATTCCTGCGCTGGCATTCTGTACATGCCAATGTTATCTTTGTACGCACAACTTCCACCTCCACTGTTAATTTTTAGATCTTTTTCTGCCACTTTTTAGGCATAAAAAAAAGACCTTAGTTCCATCGCCGTTATACTGTATCACGGCGATATGGGTTATGTCAACAATTTTCTCACTATGTTTCCTACCAAAAAAGAAGACCGTTTAACCGCCGGTCTTCTTTTACAATCCTTCATTTATCATCAGTCCTGCATATAAACTCGAAGCATATGGTGCGGCAAATGTACGACCTGGATTTTTGTATTCAACAACTAGCTTGTCTACATATTTCATTGGATTCACAGAAACCTTTTCTGCCTCCATTGAAACTGCATTTCTAAAACTGTTTAGGCTCTGAAACGTTTCTTCCTTGCCTTCTCCCGTCATCCTCTCGCCTAGCTTATCGCGGTTTACTGTAAGAGTTCCATCCTCTTTTTCCTCAATCCCGGCGACTGTGAGTTTTTCTCCCATGGTATGCCATATACCGGTGACTTCATTGCTAAGTCTGTTATATCCATTAGTTGCAGAATATCTTTTTCCAAGCTTCAGGAATGAATTATATGCATTTGTAAGTCGCTCTACGCTATCTCCCAGAGAATCTACGTTAGCCTTAAAGCCTATCTTGACCGGATTATCCCCTTTTGTAATTCCACTAAGAGAAATCTCAAATGCATTATTTATTGTAAAATCATTGGAAAGTGCCTTGTGTTCCTTGCCATTTAATGTAAAGATAGCGCTTCCTGCTGGTTCAGTAATTCTGTCTATGCCAAGTGCATGAACCTCATTCCATGATGAGCCTGACTGAATTTTAAATAGGAAATCTTCGCCTCCGGCAAGCCCGGTCTGTTTAGATGTGATCTTAAGAGCACTAGTCCCATCTCCCTTGCTTATAACATCTGCATTAATCCCTATTTCCGATCGATTCATAAGTCTGGCGATCTTCTTTTGAATGTCTAGATTGGTTTCTGAGCCATCAGTTTCGAACTGAAATTCGTAAGAATTCTGAGGTGTGTCCATATCAAACGAAAAATTGCCCACCTCGAAGCTTCTGCCTGAACTCTTCAAGAAATTGCCCATGGTGACCTGAGGTGTCGCGAGTTTCTTAACTCCGATCTCAAAGGAATCTGCTTCGGCAGTGTTGTTATCTGCCACATATTCTACCGATACCTTGTCTTCCTGTGATGATGTCGCAATCTTTTGATCGAGCACTCCTTCAATACCTTTGCCATCGCCTAATAGAGCCGAGGTAATGTTTTTGGCATTTCTGGCTTCTTCCTTGAGATCGATGACGAATTTTTCAGCATCATCGTTCATGTTGATCTTGTATAAGGGTTCTTCTTTATTAGACTTGACAATACGATTATATACATCTCTGAGCTCACTCTTCTTGTGAGATTCATAGCGAGAAGAAGTATTCGTCTTACCATAAGTAGTCAGGTAATAATTATAAACTGTATCTATAGCTGCCATGACGAACCTCCTTTCCTCCATGAAAATGACGAGTAAGCATATTTATCCATTTATACTTTTACATCGTACATCAATTTTATGGGAAAGTCACTACCTTTTTTCATTTTTCAGGTATTTTCGTCAAGTTGTCTGACTATTAGTTTTTCTTGTCTAGGAACTGTGGGTCTACGACATTTAATTTCCCCATATTCTGATTGTATGAGTTAACAGCACCTTGCAAACTATTTACTTTTTTTGCCTGGGCACGGACCTGTGCAAATTTTGCTGTAGCAAGATCCTTATTTCTAAGTTCTTCAGCCTGAACTGTTGCTGACAGAGCCGTAAGTTCAGAAATAAGATTCTGCATTTTGGCAATTTCATCAGTATATAATGCTCGATCCACATCAAGTATTGTTTTTACGCGTTCATACATCTGCTGGAATCCATTGTCCAGTGCATTTATCACATCTATAAGCTTATCTTTTCTATCGATGGTTTCTTTCAATTCGTCCGGAGTAGATAATGGGTCTTTAAGAACTTCTTTTTGGTGCAGGTTCTCAATATGTATTTCATTTAAGATTTCTATTTTCTTTTCCAGGCTCTCTCTAAGCATTACAACGTAATTATTTTCCGTCATGATTTTCCCCGTTTTCCAGTCTTTATTTCGGCAACAGTTGTTTTTATCTATTGATGTTCAAAAGAACGGGCACCATACAAAATGTCCGTTCTTGCTGTCTAAATGCTATATGTGTACATATCTCAAACGAATCAGGCTGTACCATTTCCATTTCCGATTCCATTTGCATTTTCACTTCCGATTTTGTTTTTATCAATTACTTCCTTCCAAGTATCTCTCATAGTGCGAAGATGAACCAGTACCTCTTCTAATATTTCTTTATCTTTTTTGACATTGGCCCACATCAGACGTTCTCTAAGGTATTTGTACACTTTATCAAAATCTTCCGCTATCTCATATTTATGATCCAGTGTAAGCTGGAACTCTTCCAAAATAGCATCAGCTTTTCTAATATTGGTATGCGCTTTTTGAACGTCGTTTTCATCAATGGCACTCATTGCTATATTACAGAACCTTATAGCACCATCATAAAGCATAAGCGTAAGTTCTGCCGGTGAAGCTGTCATCACTTTGCTGTTCTTATATGCTGCATATCCATTTGCTGCATTCATATGAATCCCTCCTAGATTAGCTTATTTCAGGCAAAACTTATTGTGACGCTCCTGTCATTCCTGTGACTGCGCTTGAACTACCTTTGAGCTTGGTAAGCTCCGACTCCATCTTGGAAAACTTATTGTAATAATAATCCTCCATAGAATCGACCTTATCCTGCCAATCTTTTATAAGCTTGGTATAGTCTGTAACCTGTTTCTTCATATCTTTATCGTTATAGACAGTATAAGCACTGTTCATTGAAGTACTCTTCATCTTAGTATCAAGGCTGGAATACAGATTTCTCGAAAGCTGCTGCATAAATCCCATGACACCGTCCGGGTCCCCTGTAATGGCAGACATCAATTTATCCTTATTGGCACTGGTACTTGAGTCTTCAGTATCTCCGTCAATATGGTAAGCTGATTGTTCATTGGCATTGGCATTCAATATTCCAAGGGTGTGAATTCCAAACGTGGTAAGAGAATACGTCTTGCCATTTACATCATAGGATTTAGACATTGCGTTTGACATTGCCGACATTAGTGAATCTACAGTTCCATCACGTCTAAGCAATGAATCCTTGATCTTGTTTTCGTATTTTTCGATCTGAGACTCTGACATCGCCTTCTTCTGATCATCTGTAAGGGGTTCATATCCTTTAGCTGATGGAGCATTGTATCTCGCAGTAAGATCATTGATAACATCATTATATTGAGACAAAATATCCTTTATCTTGTCGTAAAGTCCCTGTGTGTCTGCATTTGTTGTAATTGAAACAGGCTGATTAGTTATTCCTGTAGCATTAATAGTAAGACCATTTATCGTTGTGCTGTTTGTTTCCGAAGTAAATATAGCACCATCTAGTATAAACTTGGCATCAGATGCATTTACCATATGTGCCATACCACTAGCGTCCGCAATGGTATTTCCAGATGCATCCTTATATATTCCGTCTCCATCGCTGTATGCTGTGTTTCCAAGTCCAAGTGCACTCAGCAAGTTCGTCGCATTGGTATCACCGGATGCTGGCGCTATACTAAATGTATGAGCTGCCCCGCTTTCCTTTGCACTTACAAAGATCCTCTGGTTTTTTTCATCGTAGCTCGCATTTAATCCTGCGCCGGCAAGGCTAGCTACGAATTTCTCAACTGTGGTGTCTGAGCTTACCGGTATTTCAGTCATTTTACCATCAACTGTTACATTTACTTTACCGTCTCCGGAAAATAAAGGGTTTCCTGATGCATCCTTAATATCAGATACCTTGGCATCTGGTTTAATCGTATCATAAGTAGTTACTGTATTCGTTCCATCTGTTGTTACTCTTTTTCCAATTTTAGCACTTGTAAGATATGCACTTCTTGCAAGATTAGATATCTCAAGTGCATGAGTACCTACGGGTGCACTCGAAGAAGCCTTTACAGTAACTTTTGATGGATCCGAGCTAGTTGCAGACCTCATAGTATAAGCTGATGAAAGTCTTAGATTACCTATAGATGTGTATAGTCCATAGACCTTGGTGTTAACTTCCTTCCAAGAATCCTGTTTCCACTCTAATTCCGTCTTTTCATTTGTATATTTTGTGACTTTTGACGAATAATTCGACACTAAGGCCTTAACGATACTTTCCGTATCAAGTCCACTTGTCATACCTGACATTCTAATTGGAGATGACATTACTTTTCCTCCTTTACTGCTCTATACTCTAGCGCTTTTCATCGACCAATATTCCAGCCAACTCCCATGCCTTGGCAATAAGATCGAGAGTCTTTTCAGGTGGATATTCTTTGATGACCTTATGTGTATCTTTATCGATAATTTTGATCATCACTCTGTTGGTCTTTTCATGAATTCCAAAAATAGCTTCTGTATTGGGCATACTCTTGTTAATAGTATCCACTGCTTCCTTGATCTGCTCTTGGCTAGCGCTTTTTTTGACGTCAACGTTATTTTTACCTTCCTCGTTCGTTTGAACTCTATGAAGACCGGTGTTAACCGGAACAGCCTTTTCATGGGTCGTTTCCGTCACATCACCCGTCGTCGCCGATACAGTATTGCTTAGCCTGACTCCTGCATCCGAGCTTAAAGAGTAAGAATTGTTGGCTATTGGATTTGATGTATTTATAACCGTCATTTCTTTGGACCTCCCTGTACATCCATGTACTGATCCCGTTTTCCGAACGAGAATCTAAAATAATATTCTTCTAATCACTATATCGGACTGTATATAAAAAAAATTAGTCTGCCGGACAAAAAAATCCGACAGACTTGATTTTGGTAATTTATTTTAGTTTTTTTTCTGGTCATCGGCTTTTTTTCTGCCGCTGAGAAGGCTATTGATCTCAGCAAGTCTATCCGTAACACCTGCTTCTTCATTTTCCTTCTGAATCTGAAGATATACTTCCTTACGATAAATAGGTACTTCCTTGGGAGCAGAGATTCCGATCTTGACCTGATCTCCGTGAGTCTCCAGAATCATTACTTCTATATTATTGTTGATTATCAGGGATTCACCCTTTTTTCTAGATAAAGCTAGCATCCTATTTGTTCGCCTCCTCTTTTATACTTTGTAAAATATCGTAAATGGGGTAACGAACAGGATAATCCTCGTTCTCAACTATAATCTGAGCGCCTTTTTTGTTAGCATAGTTAATAATGATCGGAGCCTTCAGATTAACTGTCATGTCCTTAGCATTCGCCGGAACCTTTAGGGTAACAAGTACTACAAGATCTTCATTATTAAATTCGCCCAAGGGCGTCAAAAGATCATCATTAACCATTGGATTATAATCCGGTTTTACAAGACTAGGCGACAACACCGGCATTGCGAAGTGAGGTTCATCCATCGACTGAAGCCAGATAATAGACTGCTGATTGCCACTTTCATTGTCATATATAAGTGTAAACTTCTTCATATCAGGGAAACCTATGATACCGTTTTCAAGAATCAGAATCTTGTCATCCTCAATATCAATATCCCCAAATAGCCTTGTGCTTGCTTTCATTATTAAGCCCTCTCTATAAGCTACAACGATTTACTCAATTATAATACTTTTACAAGTAATTTAAAAGCGTCATATCGCCTAGTTTTCCTGCTGCCGTAAGTGATGATTTGTAAGCAGTATATGCCGCAGTATATTTTAATGCCACTTCAGACAGATCATAATCATCATTCTTGGACTGAAGATCTTCTATAGTCTCCTGCTGATCCGACATCTGTTTTTTGGTCATTGACAGTTGATCGGCGCGGCATCCAAGATCTGTAAGTGCCAGGCTGATCTTATCCTCGTATGTTTTTGATTTTCCTATTTCCTTATTGAATATCTTTTGGAGATTGGAATTTGCAAAATCCATTTCACGAGAAGCCGAGCTTATCCATTTGTCCAGATTTGCCTGTGTTGCAGAATCCTGGAACTGAACTTCTGTCTTCATCTCTTTAAGCTTATCTACCTTATCATAAGCTGCAATTGCGTCAGATACTGATGACATCATATCCTTCATATCCTGGATAAGACTGCTGTCAAACACATCACTAGCCTCTAGATTGACCGCCAGTTCCTGATTGGCAGCTACTGTATAGTTAATATCATACTTTATTTCTTTTCCAGTTGTATCATATTTCTGATATTCAATATTCGTGGCAGCACCTTTGTCAGATGTCATAGTGCAGTCATAATAATATTCCGGGCGGAGTTCTCCATCCTCGAATCCAGTCTTGGAGTAATCGGTTCTTATATCTACATTATCTGCCTTCATCTTGGCTGCAAGATCATCATTCATGAGAAGTTCTCCGGTACTTTTAATAAATACCATCTCTCCATCTTTAATCTCTTTTACCTTTGGTGTACTGGTAGAAGCATCTTCCCATGATTTCTCATCATCATACACTGTAACAGCTGTAGGAGGAGTGGTATAATCCTTGACCGTTCCGTCTGCCTGAGTCTGCGTAAAATATATATTTCCCTTGGTCGATGTCTCAACCTTACCTATGGCAAGGGTACCTTTATTAGCTATAAGCGGTGCAGGCGTTGCTACGCTGGTGGTATCCTTGAAACTGATCCCATCATATCCTAAACGCATACGTGAAAATTCTGTTTCTACATATGTACTAGGGGTATTTGTGGTACTGTTTATATCAGCTTTCGTAGATGGAGCTTTTACATCTCCTGAATAATATCTATATGTCTCGATCGCATCATTTGCATTATGCTTTTCCGTAATGTCATAGCTAGTCTTGGTCTCATCAGACATAAATGTAAGTGTCTTATTAGTGCGGTATCCAGTAAATACCGTTCTACCTGCGTAATCAGAATTTCCTGAGTCATACAACTGTTCCTGAAGTTTTTTAAGCTGTGAAAGTATGGTCTTTCTATCATCCTGGGTCAAAGTATCATTGGCACCCTGATCTGACAGCGTGTGTATATTTCTCACGGTATCTCTCATATTGACGAGCGAAGTCTCTGTAACTTCTAGCCATGATTCTGCATCAGGTATATTTTTCTCATAAAATTGATTGATCTTGGCAAGGGATGTACTGAAACGAAGTGATCTTACCGCAATAACAGGGTCCTCAGAAGGTCTGTCAATCTTCTTTTGAGTTGTCATCTGTGTATTGGTCTTATCAAGGATGATTTTGACTCCGTTGATGTTTGAATCCGCATTGGTCATTATCATTGAATTTGTTATACGCATAGGATCTCCTCCTTGGAAAATCAGTGGTCATCGTCCAGTATCCGTTCTGGATCTATCACAATTCTTAATAGCAGATCCTTCTGCCTACATATTACTTATCGATTTATACACCCGTTTGCGTAATCAATCTGTCATACATTTCTGAAAGAACTTTAATAGCCTTAGAAGCCAGATTGTAAGCATTCTGGAATTTTACAAGATCAAGAGCTTCCTCATCTTCGTCTACTCCTGACACTCCCTGCCTCTGTTTGTTCACAGCTGTTGCTATAGCCTTGAAATTTTCTGTAAATACATCACTTTCCTGGGTATCCACAGTTATATCCGAGTATATAACCTGTAGGAAATCATCCCCTCCGCTATCACGGAAAATCTTGGTTTCGCTTTGAAGTTTTAATAGATCAACTACTAGACCGGAAGAATCTACACCATTGTCTATCTTAGTATCATCTGTAGTCGTTGTAGTTCCCTTATCATTGGTCTTATTCTCAGCCGTAGCAAATACATTAGGACTTCTCCTACTCGCTTCTGCGACTCCACAAGAAAGTGCTGTCAGCTTATAATATGTATCCTTGTTCTGAAAGTTATCTATCTGGAGATTTCCACCGCCTGCCGTTGCTTTTACAACATCATCAAAAGAATATTCTCCACCGCTTACCATGTTATTGGCTATAAAAAAGCTTCCCATTTTATCGCCATTTAGGTCCTTACCGGTTTTTTCAATGTTATTAAATGCCTCTGAAAAAGATCTGAGGAATAAGCTCATCTGATTCTGGTAGTATGCAATTCCCTTATAATTAAGCGTCTGTCCCACAGAACAGTCTCCACCGGACACTTTGGTCTGAGTCGCCGCATCCATAATATCTTCAAGTTCAAATGTATATGACTGAGCATTACCATTCTCGTCCATCTCAACGGAGAAATTGGAATAGGCAAATGTCTGTCCATTAAGTTCGAGAACGCCTGTCTCCGGCATATTCATACTATTGATACTGGTAATACTAGGACTAGAAATCTTGATCGTATCTCCAGTAGTCTTAGTTACGATTCCATGAAGGTTCTCTGAATTATTACCATCTCTGAGATCAAACATAGCCTTAAGGCTTCCTGTCATTGTGGAAGCATTCATATCTATTCTCTCGCCTGTATCGCCCCACTTCAGATCATATAGTCCATCTACGTCTGACTGATTATACCTTTTATCTCTGGTGGTTATTTCAATAGGAACATAATCAAAAGAATCCACGACCAGCTTGCCGCTTACCTTAAGTTCAAAATTTGTGGCTCCGGTTTCAGTATCAGGATAATTACTGTTGGCAACCTTAGTTTCCTTGACTTCAACAGGGATTATCGATGACAGATTATCTATCAAAAGAGCTCTCTGATCTCTCAGATCATTTGCGTGTCCACCCTGAACTTCAATTACATTGATCTGCTTATTAAGAACTGCAATTTTTTTAGCTGTTGAATTAACAGAATCCACCGTTGTTTTAATCTCATCATTAATAGATGTCTGTAGATCCTGAAGCTTAGTACCGAGTCCGTTGAAATATGTCATCAGTTTGTTGGCATTACTGATAAACTGATTTCTCACCGAGCTATCGCCGGCGTTGGTCTTTAATGTATCAAGAGAGCTAAACATCTGAGTATATATAGAAGTAAATCCCGGCACTGATGCATTATCCTTAAAATAATCTTCTATCTGCTGCAGATAATACAGCTGTTTAGAATACTGTCCACTGTTTTTCTGATTGTTCCAATATTTTTCATCGTAGTACTGATCTCTTACCTGAGTAATAGAATCTGTGCTTACTCCGGTTCCTGCCATTCCATACTTCTGCCACGTCCGAATAGCCTCTTCCTGGGAAAGATTGACTACCTGTCTGCTATACCCCGGAGTTTTTGCATTAGAAATATTATTTGTAGTTGTATTGACCTTGCTCTGATATGCGTTAAGTCCTGTGCTCGCTATAGCTAATCCAAAAAATGTAGAAGACATTAACTACACCCCCTCCCTTATGAACTAAACATGGACGTTACCATGTACTCTATCATCTGATTGACAACATTTATATACCTACTGGATGCGTTATATGCGTTCTGATATTTGATCATATTTGTCAATTCTTCATCACTTGATACGCCTATAACCGACTGCCTGTTACTTTCAATAGTACATTTCGTCCCGTTCAAACTGTTTGATGTAGAATTATAAACCGATCCTGTACTCGACAGTTCTCCTATAAACTTAGTGTAAAATCCAGCAAGAGTAGTAGGTGTATTGTCCGATGGATTGAGTTTATAATCTGAAACTTCCCACAATTTATATATCGACTCACCCATAGCATAATCCACTGAACCATTTTGCATGAGATTTGGTAAATGCTGCGCATTTTCTGTAAGATCATAATTAACAGAAAGGCTTTTAAGTGTGTAGCTCTTTGATAGATCATGCTGATCTTCTTCCTGATACACATATATTTCCTTACTATTGGTTCCATCTGTAACAACACATTTTTTATATCTTTCTGTTCCAACCCTTGTAAAAAGTTCCTGAGGTGGTAACTTGCCATCGGCTCCTACAGCACAATTATCTGTATCAAGTACCAAGGTATCCGAACTAAGACTGATCTGTTTGCCGGCAGGATCAAAAATCTTGGTTCCTGCTGCAGTTAGATCGATCGTCGTATTGCCAGACTTAACAGAAGTTCCTAGTTTTACATTGGGGCAGAGCAGGTCATTGACCTTGGTAACTATTGTATTGACCAGTTTATCTAGTTCTGATTCAGAATTCATAACTATAGAATTCGAAAGTCCATTTTCATATTGTTCAGGTGTTACATTTGTAATATCTGTGTAATTACCGAATTTATCTCCTCTGGCAAGCATAAGAGACTTGATTTCTCCACTATCTGTGCCCTGAATCGGATTCACATTGTAGATATCGTATACATCATAATATTTTTGATTGGGAATATCTGATAGTCCTGTCCAATAAGGAATTGCAAATCCTGTCGTATTGTCATACCTGATCCCCATTTCATTTGTCTGAACTCCATTAATGAATTCGTTGCCTTCGAGTCTGACCTGAACCGTCCCGTCCGGATCTTCTCTATATGAAATGTTGGCAAGAGATGATAACTCATCAAGATCCAGATCTCTTTGATCTCTAAGAGCCATGGCTTTATCTGTATCTCCAGCCTCAATTCTCTGAATGTCCTTATTAAGCTTGACGATTTCCTTGCCAAGCGCATTTACTCTTGTAACATCATTTTTAATTTTAGTATTGATGGTCATCTGATATTCACGAAGTCCATCGTTAACTCCGTTAGCACGACTGATGAATAGTTGACTCTTTTGAACAACTAGATTCTGATTAACTGTATCAGAAGGATTCTTGGCAAACTCAGCAAAAGCACCATATAAGCTTGTTACCGCACCCTGAAAAGCCTGCCCGTACATCTCCTGAAGCTGTGTCTCAACCTCAGATGCTGCATCATAGCCGGCATTATAAAAAGCGGCTCTGCCGGATTGTGTCCGGTAAGCCTGATCTAAAAATATATCTCTTGCGTGGATTACATCGCCGATAGCAACTCCGAGACCTGCCTGCTGAGCTGATACAGAAGCGTCTCCGAATTTATTGTAATATGTATCTTCATATACTACTTTTTGGCGAACGTACCCTGCCGTACCTAAGTTGGCAAGGTTATTAGATAATGTATTGATACCGTTCTGAGCTGTTCTGAGTCCTGATGACCCTACGTATAAACTCCCGAAACCGTTTGCCATAGCGTTATTCCTCTATGCTTTCTATCCGGTTGGGAATCCTTTCACACTTACTGCTTTGTATCGAAGCCACTGCCTCCGAGCAGATCACCGGTATTATATGCGTTCTGATTATAATTTGCCGTTTGAGGAGCCTGTTCCAAACTTCTAAACAATGTCAAATCAAACTCGACCATTTCCAAAGCCTGTTTCAAAAGCGCCTGGTTTTGATCATTCCAGAATTTTAAATCTCTGGCTGCACTTACTAATGCACTTCTGGCTTCCACAAGTGCTTTCTGTTCTTCTTTGTTATTATCAAGAACCCCAATAACACGATCTACTGTAAATATCTCGTCATCATGACCAGTTACAGCTGCCATATCCTTTAGGATCCGTTCTCTTTTATTCTCGAGATTCTTAAGATTACTGGAAAAGAATTCCTCATCTGAGGTAATCTTTTCAAGTCTCTCAACATCCCTGCTTATGATCGCTTCACGTTTTTCATCATTAAGACCCAGAATATTTTCATATTCCGTCTTCTCGATACGCATAACGTCTAAAAGCTCATCTACAAGTCCTGCCAAGGCAAAACCTCACTTTTTTAATATTTTGTTTGGAACTTTTCGAGCAAAATGCCTGCGAAATCATCTGTATTTACAGAATAAGTACCTGCATCTATCTGGCTCTTAAGCTGAGCTACCTTGTCTTCTCTTACATCAGGAGAACTCTTTACTGCCTGCTTAGCTACCTGCAAATCCTTACCAAAAGATGAAATCTGAACCTCGTCCTTGCCATATGATGCTGCTTGGTTTACAGATGTTTTAGCCTTAGCTGTCTTATTTCCATAAATCTGAGCTACCTGATTATATGCCTCGATACGCATAATGTTCACTCCCTCTCACATTGTAGTTTCTCATTTAAGGTCTCATGACCTTTCACTTATTTTATCGGATGTACGTTTAAAAACTTTATAGTTATCACGAGTTTTTTTTTTAAATCTTCTATGATATAATTCGTTTGTCGCAAAAAAGCGGCTAAAAATCATATTTAGGAGTCGTTATGTCCTTTACAAATTTATTTTTTATTGGAAGATTCTTGCCTATCTTCCTTATTGTATACTTATCTGTTCCGAGAAAATATAAAGATTTTATTCTTTTTATCGGTAGTATATTATTTTATGCTTATGGTGAACATAAAATAGTTATACTTCTTCTCGTTCTGGTTTTCGTGAATTATTTTCTAGGTAAGTCACTGGTTGCCTCCCGAGGCGTAACAGAGGAGAATCTTCCTACTGTGGAATCCGTTACCCAGAGCATGATCCCATCCAAGAAATCTATGTCCGGTTCTATTTCGAGAAAAGCAGTTTTGATTATTGCTGTATCATTGGATGCCGGAGTTCTCATTCTATTTAAAATATTGGCAAAAACATCTACTGGAATCGGGCTTCCTCTTGGACTTAGCTTCTATATTTTTAAAATGATATCTTATCAGGCTGATCTATATAGTGGCAAGATCAAAACCATGCCTACATTTGTAAGATCTGCTGCCTATTTTACTATGTTTCCTCAGATCGCCGAAGGTCCTATCATGCGTTATGGACAAGGTGATTTTGACAAGACTCATGGCAGGATATTCTCATGGCAAAAATTTGAAGGTGGAATGGCCAGGATTGTCATTGGGTTATCCATGAAGGTTCTTTTGGCAGACCGAATCGGAATCCTCTGGAATGAAACTCTCAAAATGGGATATGAAAATATTTCTACACCATTGGCATGGATGAGCGCTTTCGCATACACTTTCCAGCTCTATTTTGACTTCTGGGGATATTCACTTATGGCATCAGGTCTCGGTATGATGCTGGGTTTTGAAGATATCATCAACTTTGAGCATCCATATGCTGCTAAGAATATTGCAGACTTTTACAGAAGATGGCATGCCACCCTTGGTTCATGGTTTAGAGATTATATCTATTTCCCCTTAGGTGGTAGCCGAAAAGGTACCTTTGTCACTATCAGAAACCTGATGATCGTATGGATCATAACAGGTCTATGGCATGGTGGTGATATCAACTTTCTGATATGGGGCTTTGTTCTGGGGTTAATGATAATCGCCGAGAAATTTCTGTCCAAAAATCTTTTGAAAAAGGCTCCTATAATCGGTCGTCTACACGTTTGGATCCTGATACCGCTTACATGGGTGATTTTTGCGATTTCAGATCTACATAGCCTAGGTGTATATTTTTGCAGACTATTTCCTTTTTTCGGAATAGGACATACCGTACTTGCCAATGATTTTATAAACTACCTGCCAACATACCTTCCATATTTCATTGCATCAATCGTTCTGTGTATTCCGGCAGTATATGATAAGATAATAAGTAACAGGAAACATCCGGTTGTCATGGTTGCTCTCTTTATCCTCTTTTGGGTAAGCCTGTACTATGCACTTGGATCTCAGGGAAATGCATTTATGTATTTCAATTTCTAATGTTTAATGTTGTATGATTTGCAAAGCGAATAAATTATGGATTATCTAAAAAAATTATTTAAAAATATGCCTCTGACCATGATGATCATTACAAGTATGATCATTGTCGGGTCGTTTGGGCTAATCAGTCAGTTCAATATATTAAAAAAATTTAATGTGATAGACACTGTCAAACAGCCTTGTTTGACCATTTCTCTTTATGGTGTTAAAGACATACTAAACAAGGATGAAGAGGTATATATCCCTGATTCCATGAAGAAAAAATCTGTTTTGGAAGCCATTCGAATAAAGGAAAAAATAGCTACTGAAAAGGCTGAAAAGAAGCTTGGTTCCCTTGGTACCGGTTTAAGAATCCCTGTAACATCCGGGAATCCTGTATGCTCTGCAAAGGATTATGGTGTAGCCAACAAATCACTTCTGGTAGATGATTCTTATATATTCAACTCTGATACCACTGGAGCTTTTGCTACAAATGGGACATTTAAGAATCTTACCAAGGCCAAGAGTGATGATTATTTTTCTGATGCGCTTTTCATAGGTGATTCTAGAACTGTAGGTCTCTACATGTTCAGTAATTTAAAGGGTAAGGTCAATTTCTTCTGTAAGGAATCAATGAATGTTTTCAACCTTCCTGTAAAGGAACTCGATTATCATGGTGTAAACGGTGAGGAATCCCCTTATATACTTGACAATCTGCTAAATACACATCAGTTCAACAAGATATATGTATGCCTCGGGATAAACGAAATGTATCGCAATGTCGTGGACTATTACAATGCTTACAGAAATGTCATACATAGCATCAAGGACAAGCAGCCTAATGCAATGATCTTCATAGAGGGTAATATGCATGTAAGCCAGATAAAGAGCAGTACTGATGCTACATTTAACAACACCAGTCTTGTTCAGAGAAATAAGGCAATCTCCGAGCTTGCGAATGGACGAGATATTTTCTACATCGATATGAATCCTGCAGTTTGTGACTCTGATGGCAACCTGATAGGAGATTACACTACCGACGGAGTACATCTCAAGGCTAATTATTATAGACTGTGGTCCGATTTTCTCCGTAACAATGTAGTGTACTGATCTGCTTATCTTAGTTATTGTTCATAATATATTATGTGTAGGTCAGCTAATTATTGTTAAAAAAATAAAACGTCCCGTATAAATAATATACGGGACGTTTTTTATATTAAAATTATTCAATATCAGATCTTAAATATATTAAGTGCATTATGAATCTTGGATGCTGATTCCTGAACCGTATTAGCACTTCTATCAACGCCCTCGCTCTCATCCGATACATTCTGAGCGCTGGCTGTCAGGTTCTCAGCTGTTGCCGTTACTTCCTCAGAACTTGCAGATTGCTCTTCGGAAATCGCTGCCACATTAGTTGCTATTCCATCTACATCATTCATCATTGACAACATATCTTCAACCGTTTTGCCTGTGGCATTTAGATCCGAGAAGATATTCGCAAATGTCTGTCCTGCTGTAGAAACAGCAATACTGCTTTCTTCTATAGCCTTCATATTCTCATTGGATTTATCAGAAAGTGCATTGATCTGAGCTGTTATCTCTGCAATAATACCTTCTATTTCTTTGGTTGCATTGCTACTTTCATTAGCAAGTTTTGCAATTTCAGATGCCACAACTGCAAATCCTTTTCCGGCATCTCCGGCTCTTGCTGCCTCTATAGACGCATTCAGAGATAATAGGTTTGTCTGTTCTGAAATAGCATTGATCATGTCGACTATCTTGTTGATCTGTTGAGCTGATTCATCTACTTTGCTGACTACTTCATTCATATTGGACATGGATCCACTGATATTATCCATATTACTCTCAACAGATTTCATATCACGTTGGCCTTCTGCTGCTTTTTCAACCAGCTCGGTCATGACCTTGTTCGCTCCCTTACCCTTTTCGGTCAGGTCTCCAACTGACTGTGCCAATTCTGTAGCGTTAACTGCAAGCTCAGAAACTGCATGAGACATACCATCCATTGTGTCTCTTATCTGTTCCATAGAAAGGGACTGGTCCTTGGCCTGAGATGTCAGTCTGCCTGAAGCGCTCTTACTGTTATTTGCTTCATTGCCAAGTTCTGTTGATGTCTCCTGAATGCTGCTTATAGTATCCTTCATTGTGTTGACATAATCCCTCATTTCATCCTGGATCATTCCGATCTCATCACCATTACCCTTAGGCATTTGAATAGTGAAGTTTCCATGAGATATCTCAACTATCTGTTTTGCCAATGCCTTAACCGGTTTGGATACGATTCTATTGATGGAAATAAAGATAGCAGTTGCAATGACTACCGCAGTTATTAACATAATTACATAACATATATTTCTAAATGCATAAAAAGAAGCAAGTACATCATCCTTTGATACTGATGAATATAATACCCAATTGGTTCCCGAAATATTATCACAAGCTACATATCTGTCTTCAGATCCCTTTTTAATAGTTGTAACCTCTTTGGTCTTTGAATCTGCATAAGCCTTTAGATTCATGAGATATGAATCCCCTGAATCTGAAATAATTTTTCCATCAAGGCTGCCATCAGAATATGCAATAACCATATTTCCCCTTGTTACCATGGATTCCCCGGTCCCAAGAGGCTTTAGTGCCTTAATCTCTTTTTCCATATCTGTCAGATAAACATCGATTGCAATAACTCCATGTCTTCCATCAGCTGCTGTAATCTCACGGCTATACGTCACACATAGATTACCTGTAGTTGCATCTTTATATGGTTCACCATCGAAAGGTGTTTTTTTGCCCAAGCCATCCTTGTACCATCCTCTTTTTGTGGGTAACCAGTCAGCAGCTTGAATCGTTCCCTCTGCAAAAACATAGGAATCATCATCAAATCCTACATATACTCCATGCTGAGCTGTATCAAATGTCCCTACTGATGTTGCTAGATATGCCTTCATATCTCCCGGCGTTGCAAATTTCGTGCTTTCAAGACCTTTTGCATATGTATTAAGTGCACTTGATATTTCTGCTGATTGTTTTGATACTTTCCAGGAATTGGTGGTTGTCACATCCATCAGATCCTGTTTTGCAATATCCGTAATTGTTTTCTGGGCCTGTGAACTCAAGAACAGAATGATTCCTACAATTGCTACCATGGTTATCGGAAGGAGAATAAGCATAAGAGAACCGCTGACGCTTTTCTTCCTATTCGAAACAGTTTTAATGTTTTTTTCCTTAACCATAATTTTTTCCTTTCAATTTAAAATTACAAATATTATGTAACCCCTACTTTTCATTTAGCATTTCTTTTATTTCATCTATAGTGAATGCATACTTGCTACGGCAATAATTGCATCCCAACTCTATAGGCTTACCATCTTCTATTATATCTTTCAAATCCTTTTTACCAATACTTATAAGAGCCCTGCTTACCCTATCCCTGCTACAATTACATTTAAATTCAATAGGTGTTTTCTCCAATATCTCCGGATCAATATCCGATAAAACAATCTGCACCAATTCCTCCGGGGTCTTACCGGCTGCGAAATGATCCGTTACCGCACCGAATCTATGGAGTCCATTCTCTACTGCAGTTATATCTTCTTCTGTGGCATCAGGCATCATCTGAACTATGAACCCACCTGCCGTTTGGACCTTGGTATCCGTTCCCATCAAAACGCCTAGTCCAACTGCCGATGGTACCTGCTCGCTTTCAGCAAAATAAACCGTCAGATCCTCAGCTATTTCCCCGCTTAACAGGTCTGTCTGGCTGGAATACGGTTCTCCCGCGCCTTCATCCCTGATAACCGTAAGTGTTCCATTACCCACTGATGCTCCAACGTTTAACTTGCCAGGACGAAGTTCTTCAAAAGGCACCTTGGCCACATATGGGAACCCCTTAACATGACCATGAGAATCTGTGCTAACTGTAAGTCCCTTCATTGGCCCATCGCTCTTAATACTAAGAGATAAAACTGCACTATCATTTTTCATCATGAGACCCATCATCACCCCACCGGTCAAGAGTCTCCCCAGTGCTGCTGTTGCATTGGGCGTTGTGTCATGGATCTCCCTTGCTGTTTCACATATCTCTTTTGATACACAAGAAAAGATCCTCACATGACCGTTTCCTGCTGTTCCCCTAACCATATAATCCATTGTTTAATACCTTTCATAGACATAATGAGTGTTTAAAATTGCTCAAATAGTGTAAAATATTCTTGCTGTAATTTAGTGGCATATATTTTTGAAATATTATACTAGGAGTTAACAATGAAGATATCCGATATTAATTTTAACACTATACCAGAGACTATGAAACTATATTATTCTCATCCATATGATACCCAGTTTGTAGGAAACGTACTGTCCTGTGAAAAGGGTAATGACAATACTTACCTCCTTATTTTGGATCAGACTCTTTTTTTCCCTGAAGAAGGTGGTCAGACCCCCGATAAGGGAATAATCACATATAACGACTCTACCTTAAAAGTAAGGGATGTCCGTATCAAAAAAATCCATGGTCGTGACTGGATAATCCACATCATAGATACAGAAATTCCTGTGGGATGCACTGTCAATGGAGAGATCATATGGGAACACAGATACTCTAATATGCAGAATCACAGCGGAGAGCATATATTCTCTGGCCTGGTCAATGCTACACTAGGGTACGACAATGTGGGATTTCATCTCAGTGATAGTATTGTCACGATGGACTATAATGGACCTCTAAGTAATGATGATATTGATAATATTTCATTAAAAGCAAACGAGGCAATATGGGCGGATATACCAATTACTGCATCATATCCTGACAAAGCTACTTTGGATTCGCTAGAATATAGAAGCAAGATCCAGCTGGAAGGTTCTGTTCGAATCGTTACCATTCCGGGAATCGATACCTGTGCATGTTGTGCTCCTCATGTGAAAAGGACAGGAGAAATCGGTACACTAATGGTTATTTCCAGTCATAATTACAAAGGTGGAACCAGACTGTCTATTTTATGCGGGAAAAGAGCTTACCTATATAATGCTAATAATCGTGATATGATAACTACGATATCCCAGGATCTGAAGATTCCTCCGGAGAATACTGTAAAGGGTGTATCCGAACTTCAGGAAAATATCACTACCCTAAGGAAAAATCTTCATTCAGCTACTGCCGAGATTCTGTCTCTCGATTCCAAGCTTATACCTGAGGATTCCGATAATGCTGTTTTATTTGTACAAGAAGCTGACAGCATAAGTATCAGAAATTTTATAAATGAAAACAAGAACTCCCATCCGGGTTTCGTAGGGGTTTTCAGTGGAGATGAAAATAACGGCTATTCCTATATAATAGGTAGCTCTAGTAAAAATTGTCAGGAGCTTTTGGTCTCTCTTAGGGAGCATTTTTCTTCCAAGGGCGGCGGTAAGCCTGAGATGATCCAGGGATCTCTCATCGCCAGTCGTGAACAGATAATGAAATTATTTTAATCTTTTTAATAAAAAATAAATGTTAAAAAATAAATATTAAAATCAGAAAGGATAAGTCCATAATATTGCTTTTGGACGTGGTTTATCATGAAATATGTATCTTGGAATGTTAACGGCCTAAGAGCCTGCAAGGGAAAAGGATTTGAAGATTCTTTTCAATCTCTTGATTGTGATGCGATCTGTCTACAGGAAACCAAGCTTCAGGAAGGGCAGATAGAGTTAGATCTCCCAGGTTACCATCAGTATTGGAATTATGCTGAGAAAAAAGGATATTCCGGCACAGCGATCTTCACTAAGAATGAACCATTATCTGTCTCCTATGGTATAGGGATCGATATTCATGATCACGAAGGTCGTGTCATAACTCTAGAATATGAAGATCATTATCTGGTAACATGCTACACACCTAATTCACAAGATGGTCTAAAGAGACTGGACTACCGAATGATATGGGAAAAAGACTTCGCTGATTACCTGGTATCTCTAGATAAGAAAAAACCAGTTTTGATCTGTGGCGATCTAAACGTCGCCCACGAGGAGATCGATATCAAGAATCCCAAAACCAACCACAAGAATGCTGGATTTACAGATGAAGAACGAAACTGTATGACAGAACTGTTAAAAAGAGGATTTACAGATTCATTCCGACATTTCTATCCTGACACAGAACAAGTATATTCATGGTGGTCCTACAGATTTCATGCCAGAGAAAATAATGCCGGATGGAGAATCGATTATTTCCTGGTATCAGACCGATTCATGGACAGAGTTACCGATTCCAAAATCCATCCTGAAATCTTCGGATCAGATCACTGCCCTGTAGAGATTGATTTTCAATAAAAGCTGGGTTATAGGACAAAGCTGTGATGGATTAATCAAAAAAGACGTAGCACCAAGATTGTCTCCTGGTGATGCGTCTTTTTTGTATATTATACTTTTTTGTTATTCCTATTTCTCCAGATGGGCTGCCCCGGTAGCACGGATATTCATAGGATACACGTTATCTCGTCCGAAGAATCCTGAAATATAATCTACATAATCATCCAGCTTATCTGTGGGAACAACTGCCTGAATGACTCCTGCAAATCCACCACCATGGATACGGCAAGCTCCATCATTGATCCTCGCCATGAAAAGCTTGGTAAGTGAAAGTGCAAGGCACATGCCCTGAGTCTTTACATCTCCCAAACTATAAGGATTCTGAAGCTGCTCATAGGATGACTCTCCACCCTTATTCAAGATATTTAAAATAGCCTTAACATCCTTCTTTTCCATAGCTTCTGACATCTGGATAACTCTGTCATTTTCTGTATAAAAATGAATGGCACGAAGTACAGCTCTATCATTTTGTACTTTCTCTTTTACCTCTGTATAATTATCCAGAAGTTCTTCAAGTGTTCCATCACAAAGTCTTTCATGGCCCAATGCTTTTGCAACAGCCTTCATCTCTGATGGAACCGCAGAATAGTCCGGAGACAGATCAGCGTGACCTTTTCCTGTATTAACAATAACCATTGAATATCCATATTCTTCAAACCCAAAAGGAATCTTTTCATAGACAGGATCATTTCTAAAATCAAGTTCAATAGGTCCACCTACCGCACATGCCATCTGATCCATCAGACCTGATGCTTTGTTCCAGTATACATTTTCTGCATACTGTCCGGCCTTGGCATAACTGGCAAAGCTCATATTGCCATCATTAAACAAAAAATTGATCATAGCCATTATAAGCATCTCAAATGATGCCGATGAACTGACACCTGATGCACCGATCACCTCTGTCGTGGTGTAAGTACTGAAGCCATCTACGATGATATTATTTTTATTGCAATACTCGATCATTCCTGCAAGAACTGATACTGTTCCCTGCTCCTTGGGTGAATTTTCCGGATGGTCGAGATCTATCTCAAAATATCCGTAACCTTCATTGGATACTTTCATAAATCTAGTTCCGTTTTTCTTGGCTGCTCCTATGGAATCCAATGTAATACAACCTGCGATGACCTTGCCACCATTATGATCCGTATGATTTCCAATTATCTCAGTTCTACCAGGAGCTGTAAAAAATTCCGGGTCTCCCTCTCCAAATGTCTTTTCAAACATATCTGAAATATAAGAAAAACGTTCGCTTGCTCTTCCCTTGTCGCTTCCATATACTTTTGCAAGTACTTCTCCACTTGGTGTGCTCATATTTCCTCCTTATATAGCATTTTTTGTATGCTTTTTATTAAAAGCTATAATACAGGATTGCCTGTATTTATATCAATATTAAGGTTTAATTTTAGTATTCCCAATCGTAATCCAACTTGATATAGTATAATACAAATACAAGTATATTATGATCTTAAAAATGATTATTTTTTTGCTTTTTTCGAGGATTTAAGGAAGGAATTATTATGTATCCATTTTTTGCACTTTTAAATCGTATGAAATATATTGATCGCTGGGCTCTAATGAGAAATTCCAGAAATGAAAACCTAAGTGATCATTCCCTTGACGTAGCGATGATCGCTCATGCTCTCTGCGTAATAGGAAACAAAAGATATGATAGAAATCTAAACGCCGATAGAGCAGCACTTGTAGGACTTTATCATGATGCCTCTGAAATAATAACAGGTGATATGCCTACTCCCGTAAAATATTACGGCGATGAGATCCATGATGCATATAAAAAAGTAGAGGCTGTGGCCGAAAGCAGGCTTCTTTCCAAGCTCCCATCGGATATCCGTCCTGATTATGAAAGCATTTTTTGTCCTACAGATGACCCTGATGAGACCTATATGCGACAACTGGTAAAAGCAGCTGACAAGCTATCAGCATATATAAAATGTATCGAAGAAGAAAGCGGTGGGAATGGTGAGTTTAAAACTGCCAAAGAATCTACTTTGAAATCTCTAGACAATATGTGTTCTGAAATGCCTGAAGTTCGAGACTTTATGCACGAATTTATGCCGGCATACGGTGATACCCTTGATGAACTTCTAAGATAAATATATACAATTTCTATTTCTATATATGAAAACGGTCTTTTTTTAATTTTCTAATTCTTTTTTGATTTCGTCATTATTACGTATATTATGCATCAATAAGGATATACTCATGTCCCAAATGCTTAATAAACTTGATCAGATCTTCTGACTCCATTGTCATTGTTTTGGTGTTGGTGCATGGATGCATATAAAGCCTCTTGCCTATCAGGTCTTTGTCAATACATACAGTAACTTTATTCTCGGTATCATTGATTATCCCAAGAGGCGTAACAGATCCAGAGACCACGCCTAATATCTCTTCCAATACCTCATCCTTGGCAAATGACAGTCTCGGCTGTCCGATGCCCTTGGCAATTGCTTTGATATCTGCTCTTTTTTCTCCCACTATAAGCACTAGAAAATACTTTCCCTTATGGTTGGATAAAAATAGGTTCTTCATATTGGTTCCAGGGAAATCATCATAGATATCCAGACCTATAGCATCATCCATTGTGAGAACAGGCTTGTGTTCCTTTTCTCTGTAATCGATGTTAAGTTCATCAAGTATATTATATAATTCCATTTTCTACTCCTCTTTTACTCTATCACCGGTGTTTTACCGGACATAACACTATCTATAAGATCTGCACCCTTTTTAACCATGTCTTTGTCTGGATTCATAACATATACGTTCTGTCCCGGCATAGAATATGTATTGGACGATTTTGCTCCGGTTCCTGTAACTGAATAGCTCGAAACATTCCATTTTGTTCCATTTTTAGTCTGGTTCTTGACCAAGTCTGTCAGCTGATCATAGCTAAGGTCTGTTTCAAAAGTTCCATTTAGATTATCAAGCACTCCTAGATAATTCTTTAATATTGAAGGGCTCTGTACCTTTCTAACGACAGCCTCTATAACCTTCATCTGGTTCTTGCCACGCTGATTATCGCCACTGGCAAAAGCATGTCTCTCCCTAGCAAACGCAAGTGCCTGCTTACCGTTCAGATGGTTTGTTCCGACTTTAAAATCATATCCAAATGATGAAAATGCCACATCTGATTCCACATCGACTCCATCCAGCGCATCTATCATGCCTTGGAATCCCGAGAAATTCAATCTGAAATAATGGTTTACCTTCTCATCATAGAGCATTCCAAGTGTGTCTCTTGAACATTCAATTCCATATATTCCAGAATGAGTCAATTTATCTTTTACTCCCTTTGATATCGAAAGCGGGACGTAATAATCTCTCGGTGTATTGATGAGAAGCATTTGACCTGACTGAGGATTAACAGTAGCCAGTATGTTAACATCGGAACGACTGACAGTACCGACCTTGCCATAAGTATCTATCCCACTTATATACATTACAAACGGCTTAGTAATGTCTGCGCTTTCCGTTTTCTTTATTACATTTTTTATTTTATACTGGGATATTTTTTTAATCTCTTTTGGGAATCCCTCATATCCCTCAAGATCCGAATACAGAGACAGATAACCATCATTTATCATTAATGCCTTTATTTTCCCTGTTGTGATCCCATCTGCCAATTCCGTGAGCGATTTATACTCGTGGGTCTTTAGCTTAGATCCTAAAGCTTCTTCTGCCTGCTTAACTGCCTTATCTGTATTCTTTCTGTCCATACCCTGTAGTATACCAAACTCATATCCCTTGGCATCTTCCATGCTTGTTGCAGGATCATCCTTTTTAACATAAGCACTTACCGATGTGATATCTACATTATTGGAAGCGACCTTTGACAGTGCATTTCTAGTCCTCCATGAATAAAAAACTGCCACTGCCATGATTATCGATAACACAATCGATATTATCCGAAAAACAAACGATCTTCTCTTAGGATATTTTTCCATCATTAGAAAGCATACTATTTCTAGCCCCAAAAGTGCTACACCTATCCCAACTGCTATACCTATGCTCAATACATTAAGCAGTACTACTTCTCTTATGAATATGATTGTGATAAATAGCTGAATGGCAGCTAATGTTATTCCTGCCTTTTTCATTCGAATGATCTTATTCTTACTGTTTTTCTTAATGCTTCTTTTGCTTTTCTTGTCCATCATTTTATTCTCTTTTTTACTTCTTTCTTACTGATCATAAAGTTCTTTTCAATTATTTTTCTTGAAAAATTTACGTTTAATGGCACAGGTCACGTCCACCTTTTCACAACTTCCTTTAGGCACTTGCTTAATTGCCGGGAAATGCCTGATAAACATGATTATCGTAAGTGCAAGTCCGATTGCTGAGGCCTCTGATTCTCCCATATATAACATTATCCCACTATATACGGCAGGGATAACTACAGCACCAATGCATAGATACTTAGTTGCAAATACGACCAACATACCTGCTATATTTGCTATAAGTCCCCATAATGGCGAAAATAGAAACACCGATATACATGTAGTTGCAACACCCTTTCCACCATTGAATCTCCTCCAAAACGGAAAATCATGGCCCAGGGTTGCGCCCAATCCGGCATATAGAATTGCTGTTTTTCCACTTTCATCCCTGAAAATGATCCATGATATCAACATTGCCAACATAGTTTTACCTACGTCTCCAAGTAAGACTATTATTCCAGGTCTAAAACCCAGATGGGCCATGATATTGGCCATCCCCGGATTACCTGTGGTTCCGATGTCACTAGAACTTTTCCTTGCGTATTTTTGGGCTACTATCTCCGCTGTAATTACACAGCCAAGGCCATAGCCTATTAGAAGTGAAACAATCCTTGTCAGCACATTTATTCTCCATTTCTCAGCAATATCAGTAATTCATGATATTATTGATATAATACAATTAGACATTATATCATTAGTTATTAATTGTAACTATTCTATACTTTATAAAACATACTTTATTTTCAAAAAAATATTATGAACTATGTAAAACAGTTAATAAAATGATAAACTATATATATTGATTAAAAAGAAAAGGAGCTCTAATGAATACTCTTGATAAAATGGTTGTATTAATTGATTCTGATAATACACAGATAAAGAAACTTGAGTTGGTACTTCAGGAAATATCAACACATGGACGCATTATCGTTAAGCGTGCTTATGGCAACTGGAAAAAAGAAACTTTAAAGAATTGGGAAGAAGAAATAAAACGTTTGGCTATTAAGGCTGAGCAGCAGTTTGATTATGTTTCGGGTAAAAATGCCACTGACATGGCATTAGTAATTGATGCTATTGAATTGCTAAACAGCGGGATATATGATGCTTTTGTAATTGTGTCTAGCGACAGTGACTTCACTCCATTATCTATTAAACTCCACGAATCCGGAGTATATGTCATTGGCGTAGGTGAAAAGAAAACTCCAGATTCATTTCGTAATTCATGTGATGAATTTATCTTTCTAGAAAATCTAAGCGAGACTCCTGATTCAGAAGCTTCCTCTACTGAGCAAAACGATGATAAGGATGATAAAGGCAATAATAATGAAGGCTCCGACAAATACGACTACACAATTGTCCACTCACTTCTAAAGAAGGCATGGGAAGCCTATCAGGATGACGATGGTTATGTCAATATAAGTTCAGCAGGAACTTTCATAAAAAGAGCAAAATCCGACTTTGATGTCAGATCTTATGGTTATTCGAAATTATCCGAATTAATAAAGGCTTTCCCCAAGAATTATGATGTAAAAAAACACAAGGGCAAAGGTACAGTCAATATAATATCCTATAAATGGTTACCCAAGAAATAATAATTTAATGATAAATGTAATAGGATTTTTATAATGTAATAAATTTTTACTTAATTTAAATAATTATATTCACAAAAAAGAGGCTGCGAATTTCGCATCCTCTTTTTTACACTTGTATTTTAAATAATTATTATATTACAAAATTTCCATCTTACAAATCTGACGATCTATTTAATGACAATTACTCACCCATGCCTGCGAGCTTGTCTGAAAGTACATGATTGACATAATCCATTACATCATCCGGATTAAGTCCATGAACCATAGCTGCATCATTAAGAGATTCACCTTGAGAAGCGGGACATCCTACACATCCCATGCCACAGTCCATAAGTGCATATATCGCATCAGGATATTTAGTTACGATCTCGCCCATAAGCATGTCTTTATTTACATATTCTTTGATTTTTTCCATTGCAAAACTCCTCATTTAAATAGTATTCCATTGGTTTTATATTAAAATAATAAAACGTGATGCTTCTTTTTTATGTTGTCATAACAACTTAATTTTCAAAAATAATTTCTTGACTCACGTCCAAACTTATTATATCAGCTAATACTGAATTTCACTATACAAAAAATAGATTTTATAAAATATTTATTTTCTATCAAAGCACTATACCAAGTCCTTGTATTACAAGACCCCATATGCTTCCTGATACATACAGAACCAACAATATGATCATATCATCTTTTAGATGTGTCCTGTCTGATCTAAATAGTACTAACAGACCCACTCCGGCACTTACTAGGAGTCCTGCCATCATCTGACCGGCATCAATAAGCCCCTTTAGATATAATGTAGTGATCGCTACAGAAGCTCCGCAGTTTGGAATAAGGCCGATAAGAGCTGACAGAAATACGCCTATCACGCTTTTATCCTGCAGAAATGTGGAAAGATTCTTTTCGCCTATTCCCTCTATGAGAAAAGCCGATAACAGTGCAATTAAAAATATAAAAATCGCGATCTTAAGAGTATGGACAAGAGCTGACTTAAATATATTACCGCCTTCGCCCTCACATCCACAGTGTTCCTCATCGCAGAGATCATGTATATGTCTCTCCTCAGGCTTGACACGAGACCTGAATATTCTGATCGTCATGTCGATGATCAGTCCTGTTATCAGACCTATCAAGAACTTTGAGCCTAATATTTTTAATATAGTTGTTGCTGCAACCTTTTCTGACAGCAAAATAGGTAGCATCTCATCCGATGTAGATAAGAATATGGCAATAAGTGATCCTGCTGATATTATACCGCCGGCATAAAGTGATGCTGCTGCCGCAGAGAAACCACACTGTGGTATGACACCTGCCGCCGATCCCACAACCGGGCCAATAGACGGATGCTTCTTTAGTAAAAGTATCGATCCGTTCTGGGTCCTATCCTCGATATATTCCATGAGAAGATATGTCAGATATAGAAATGGAATGGTCTTGATGGTATCTATTGCAGTATCTATAAGTATATCAATTAGCATGTTTCCTCCTGTTTATTAATGTTATCCACAGAAGATATAATCAGATTAATCTGCTGTTTTGAGTCATCACTTGTCGGTTATTTACTCATTCTTTATTGTAGCGTACTTGTCAAGTGTTGCATTTTATATAAACAGAATATCCAAATATTTGGGAAAATAACAATACCCACGCATTATTTAATACAAAACCCCTCCTTAATGATCGTCAGTTAGGGGTTTGGACATATCATTTTCGGAGGGGGTTCTAGGGGGGATTTGATTGTTAGTAAGATGCCTTATGCCATAAGCATACGGAACATCGATATAACCTGTTCTTTGGTAGCTTCTCTAGGATTGCCCGGATAACATGCATCGTTAAGTGCATCTGTTGCCAACTGATCCAGATCAACTTCTTTAATCCTGTCATTGATCTTGGGAATTCCAACTTCCTCAGACAGTTTCTTGACAGCGCTTATCGCTGCATCTCTATATTCTTCCTGAGACATATCATCAACGCCTTTTACTCCCATTGCTCTAGCGATTTCTCTATATCTCTCTCCTGTATAATCTCGATTGAATTCCATAGTTATAGGCAGGAACATAGCGCATGCTACACCATGAGGCGTATCATAATGAGCTGAAAGCGTATGTGCCATTGAATGATCGATTCCAAGACCTACATTAGAAAATCCCATTCCTGCAATATACTGTCCAAGAGCCATTCCCTCACGGCCTGACTTCTTGTTATCTACAGCATCACGAAGGTTCTCTGATATCAATCTGATAGCCTCGATATGGAACATGTCTGTCATCTCCCATGCTCCTCTGGTGGTATATCCTTCAATTGCGTGTGTAAGAGCATCCATTCCTGTCGCAGCAGTGAGTCCCTTAGGCATAGATGACATCATATCCGGGTCAACAACTGCAACTATCGGCATATCATGTGTATCGACGCATACGAATTTTCTTTCTTTTTCAACGTCAGTAATTACATAATTGATAGTTACTTCAGCTGCAGTACCTGCAGTAGTAGGAACTGCAATGATAGGAACACAAGGATTCTTGGTCGGTGCCACACCCTCTAGAGAACGAACATCATCAAATTCCGGATTCGTATTTATTACTCCAATAGCCTTAGATGTATCCATTGAGGAACCACCACCGATAGCTACTATACAATCTGCTCCTGAATTTTTAAAGGCTTCAACGCCATGTTTTACATTTTCTATAGTTGGATTGGGTTTGATATCTGAGTATAGTTCAAAAAGTATTGATGCATCTTTTAATAAATCTGTCACCTTGGCAGTAACGCCAAATTTAACCAGATCAGGATCAGATGCTACAAAAGCTTTTTTAAATCCGTGATTATGAATTTCATTTACGATTTCCTGTATTGCTCCAGCTCCATGATATGATGTGGGATTAAGTGAGATTCTGTTAACCATTTTTACTCTCCTTTTTAATAGAATTCATTTGTTGTGTTAAGGATTTAACACTTTATCGTAAGAGTAATTTTAGCATTGCCTAAGGCTAAATATAAGTTACAGATATACCTCTGTGTAACATTAAAATATGCTGATTTTACATGTGTATTTTTACATCATAAAGAAAGTGTAACGCTTTATATGAAGCATTACACTTTTTCGTAGATATTTATAATATTCCTACCTTTTTATAAAGCTTGGCAATATCTTCTGGCATTGCTGCTATCATGAGATCCGCCAGTTCTTCATCTGGCTCTTTCATTCCATCCATTACCCAACGTACAGTCATGTATATTGAAGCCTGACAATACATCTCAAGTAATCTTCTGATTTTTTTATCAGGTAGTTCTCCGGTCTTTTCCCTTATCAGTCCGCAAAAGAACCCATATATCATATAGAAGTCATGTTCCTTTAGATTGTTCTGCTCGTCTGTTTTAAAACCTTCTGTAAAGAATAGGCGCTCTTCCCTGATATATGCAAATTTTTTAATCAGACCATCTCTTACTGCCTCGCCCTTACCCATTTCCTTAAAGGACCGCTCTAGGAGAATATCAAAATACCAGTTTATCAAGTCATATTTATCAATAAAATTCCTATAAAAGGATTGTCTAGAGACTCCACATGTCTCTACTATCTGCTTCACGGTAATATTTTCTACAGGCGCTTTTTAGTACCATAAAAGTGTAGTTGTTAGAGAGTAATTAACTCTGACATCTGCACTTATTTTTTTATAATAAGGGGAGTAATTGGTATGGCGAGGCGCTTTTTGGATTATCACATCCGGCATTAAAAACTGTCAGCCAACCCCTTATTATAAGTATTCGCTTAAGCAGGTAGGGATTCGCTCCCGCGTAACCAACTAAAATGAATGGTAATAAGTGTGGGTGGTAAACAATTACTATTAGTCCAAGTACAGGAGGTTATGTATGATCAGCGTAGGTATTGATGTTTCAAAAGGAAAGAGCACAGTGTGCATACTGAAACCATATGGGGAGATTGTTGCAAGCCCATTTGAGGTGAGGCACACAGAGAGTGAGCTGAAGAATCTGATTCAAATGATTCAACGGCTGGACGGAGAAATACGTATAGTTATGGAGGCAACCGGCATATATCATTTGCCGATGTTGTCATCACTTCAGGATCAGAACCTTTTTGTAGCTGTAATTAATCCGTTTGAAATGAAGGAGTATGCATCCAGAGGGCTTAGAAGAGTAAAGACAGATAAGCAGGATTCAATTACCATTGCAAACTATGGGATTGATAACTGGTATCGTTTGGAAAACCATCAAGGAAGTGATGCCGTGTACTCCGAGCTAAAACTCTTGGGAAGACAGTATTGCCATTACATGGAGCTTCACGTAAAGGCACTGCTTGAATTAACGCATATGTTGGATTATACAATGCCAGGAGTAAAGAAGATGTTTCGTAGTTGGAGTGAAAGTAACGGGAAGGACAAGTTAAGTGATTTTGTAGAAAGATACTGGCATTTTGATAACATAACTGCGATGACAAAGGATGAGTTTATTGATGATTATGTTTCTTGGGCGGCGGAAAAGAAATACCACCAGAACCGATCAAAAGCAGCTGAGCTATATGACCTTGCATCTGATGGTATCTCGACATTGCCGGCCAATACCCCATCGACCAAAATGCTGGTATTGGAAGCGGTAAGGGTACTTCGAGAAATTGACAGTACCTTACTGAAGATAATAACACGAATGAAAGAACTGGCAAAGACACTTCCTGAATATGAAACTGTACGAGCGATGGGAGGCGTTGGCGATGTCTTGGCTCCTAAACTGATTGCGGAGATAGGCGATATAAGAAGATTTCATAGTGGTAAGGCACTGATTGCATTTGCAGGTATAGATGCACCGCCATATGAATCCGGCCAATTTGTGGGTACCAATCGAAAGATAAGTAAACGTGGCTCAAAGGTGCTACGTAAGATTGGTTATGAGACCATGAGAGTCTTAAAAACGCACAAAGCTCCGGAGGATGATGCGGTATACCGGTTTATTCTGAAGAAAGAAGCCGAAGGAAAATCGAAACGCCAGGCTAAGATAGCAGGACTAAATAAGTTCCTGAGAATTTACTATGCTCGTGTAAGCGAAGTTTACAAAGCATAAAAAAATAGAAAATACAGCTTATTATTGGCTGATGAAAGTCAGCCTTTTTAGTGTGCACAAAAATAATAAGAACAAGGCACAAAGAAAAAACTGCTGGGAAAAGCAATTTACGCTTGATTTTTCTTAGCAGGTTTT
>JAKPAB010000129.1 GCA_029779695.1 Bacillota bacterium
CATCGACAATCCACTCTTCTTGCCTTAATACTTCTTCTTGACGAGCTTGAAACACTTCCCTAGCAACTGTTGTCTTGTCCGATAACCAGTTTAACTGATCCAAATGATAGAGGGGCAGTCCTGTAATTTCTTTCAATTTCAGTGAAAAGGTCGATTTTCCAGCACCAGGGCAACCAATAATCATTACTTTCTTCATACTATTAACCTATAGGACCAACCTTTCTGTGTCTTTTCAACAGCTTCAAAGCCACATTTCTCAAATAGCTTACGAGAACCTGTATTCCAGTCATAGATTTCTTTGACAAGTATTTCCTCAAGCCCCACTTCCCTTGCACGCTCGATCATTCGATGTAACACCTTAGTCCCAATCCCTTTTTTCCAATACCTCCTGTCTCCAATGGCAATAGCAAAATCATCTTTAAAAAGAGTCACATCACCTATTGGTTGATACTTCCCATCTTCAAGAATTTCAATAAAATAGCACTCTCCACTTTTTGATAAATAGCCATACATACGATTAAGCAAGTCCACACTATAAACTTCCTCATCCCCATCAATGAGCCAGACCAATTCCAAATCTTGATGCCATATCAAAGCAAAATCATGATATCCATCATATTTTCTTAACCAAAGATACTTGTTGATTTCTAATAGTTTCGGTTGTTCCACTCCCTCTATAACCACATTTTTCCCCTTAGTAAGTAATATTTTTTATCCATTTTATCACAATCTGCTATCGAACAACATCATTTTATTGATGGATTAATTCACAAACATAAAAACCTCATTTTCATGAGGTTTAGAATTTTATAAAAGTAGTCCAATCAGTGCTGCGATAATTCCATAAACAAACATTGGGATTGCTGTCTTCTGCATAATATAGCCTTCCTGGCGACGAACACCAGATACCGAAGACGCTGCAATGATGTTATTGATACAAGTCATATTGCCCATTGCCCCACCAACTGATTGCATCGCCAAAATACTAGTCATATTTAGCCCCGTCTGAGTAGCAATTGACTGCTGAACTCCTCCAAAGATCAGGTTGGAAATGGTAGCGGATCCTGAGAAAAATGCACCAATTGCACCGAGATAAGAAGCAAACAATCCCCAGAATGGTCCTGTCGCTGCCGCAAGAGACATACCAATAATAGAGACCATGGAATTGTCACCATTTAGTAACATAAATTTCACCATGGTCACCCCGCCAAGAAGAGCAAAGAATGGTTCTGCAACTTGATGAGCTGTTTGTCCAATTGTTCTCCAAACATTCCCTTTCATACTTGGATACAACCAAGATAACATAAAAACGATAAGGAAGAATGGAATAAATGCTGGTGCATACAGCAGTTCAAACGATTCGCTGGAACTCGTACCAAACACATTGGTCAAAGTGATTTTTAAAGCCTTTGTTAC
>JAKPAB010000134.1 GCA_029779695.1 Bacillota bacterium
TTTATTGTCTAATGTTATACTAAGTGTAGTCGAAGATAGAGCTAACTCTTCAATTGCTTCTTTAGTTGTATCATCTATACCATAGAACAACAGACGGAGATTTTTCTTAATTTTATCGAACTTGAGATAGCGCCTGTCACCAGATAACAGGGTCTCTTCTTTTGTTCCTGTAATTTCGTCTATTGTAAAATCGGTAGGGTCAGGTAAAGTTTCGCCATTGATAATCATTGAACCAAAGACACTCCTCTTCTACGAGCTTCTCTTTCGAACTCATTCCACAAATCAGCACCATCAACACCGCCTGTGGTATTCACATTTATTTCAATATCGCCGAATGCTATCGTGTTTGTCTCGTTTTTCGGTATAACATATTCTCCGGCGTGTAATAAAGCAAGCCCAGTATAGGGGACATATCCGCCGGTTTGGTAGGAGGGAATTCTACCACTAAATGTTTTCCTTGCTGGAGCGGTAGATTCGTATGGATTGTATTGTTGAATTTGCGGATAAATTTCAACCATAACAGGAATAACATAGTTTTGCCACGTTGCAATATACTCCTCTATTCCTGCTTTTAACCCTTCCAATTCTCCAGTTTTGACATATTCATTGATTGCTTCTCCAAGTTTTTTAGCAGCATCTTGCACTACTTCCGAAGCAATAAGTGCTGCTACAATTGCATCTACCATCATACGATAGACAATTTCGTTTAATCGTTGGCCAAAATTTTCCATAGCCGTATCCAAATCCGGTTCCATAAAGAAGTCAACCATAGCACTTTGAAATTGTCCGGTTATGCTATCAATCATTTCTTGAGTTCGTCGTTCAATCTCGTCTATCCAGCCAAAAATCATATCTACTAATCCGGATATCCAATCAGGAATACCAGAAAATAAGCCTAATATCCCACCGAATATTCCACCTATCTGTCCTGCCGTGGGTTGCTCGCCAAATTGGACACCAATAACTACATCGCCAATACTACCAATAACACCTATAAATTCATTCATACTTTCCGTTATTTTTTGTGTTGAATCAACTATGTCATTTGCGCTTCCTTGCCATTTGAGAGTTAAATCATCCATTCCTTCCTTAGCAATTTTAAAATCTATTCTTCCAAACCATTCGATAATGCCCAATACCATATCAGGAACAATAGAATTACCTACTACATCATCGCTTAATCTTTGCCACCAACTCTTTTGTGTCTGTGTTCCTTCTTCTACTATTCTGTTTACTTCTTCAGCTTCATCTGTAAATACCCCTTTAATAGAATCCCATAAACCGCCTGCCTTGTTCTTAATCCAATTCCAAGAATTTTCTAATGTTTTACCTATTTTGTCCCAAGCGCTGCCAAATGTTTCATTCAATCCATCCCAGACATTACTAAGAAAACTTTTCGTGCTACCCCAAATTGTTTCACCAGCAGAACTAATTCCGTTCCATATTGTCGTTAAGGTAGAGCTAACTCCTT
>JAKPAB010000158.1 GCA_029779695.1 Bacillota bacterium
AAATTTTTAGCAAAGACATATTATATAAGTAGCGATGATGAAGTCACGGATATATTGGAGACTGTCAGAAAAAAATATTATGATGCCAGACATAATTGCTATGCGTATAAAATAGGGAAAAATGGAGATAATATAAAGCTTTCTGATGATGGGGAGCCATCACAGACGGCGGGCCGCCCTATAATGGATATAATCGGTGGCCGTAATATATTTAATATACTTATTGTCGTTACCAGATATTTTGGGGGAGTGAAGCTAGGAACAGGTGGATTGGCGAGAGCATATTCAGAAGCGGCCAGAAGAGCTATTGATAATTCAGAGATAGCAAAAACAGTGACGGGATGTCCATATAAAATATCAGTGGATTATTCCAATGGTTCTGCTATAGAAAATTACTTTCGGAAAAATGATATATATATAGAAAGAATTAGTTATACTGATAATGAGACATTTAGTACAATGATTCCTGATATCAATGTGGAACAGACCAGAAAAGATCTAATGGAGATATTGAGTACCTCAGAAGTGCCGCAAGCCATGGCATCGGTCACATATGTGATTCAAGATGGAAGCTTAAGGATTCTATGAATGAAGCATATAGTGCTTAAAGTTAAAAAATTAGAAAAAATAAAAAAATTAGAAAATAATGCTTGCATTTTTTGCGTTTTTCTATATAATATCTATTGTTGACTTCAAAAACATTGGCCCATAGCCAAATGGTAAGGCAACGGACTCTGACTCCGTCATCTTCAAGGTTCGAATCCTTGTGGGCCAGCTATGCAAGCACTGTGGTTATTACCATGGTGCTTTTTTGTGTAAGTAATAAAGTTATACAGTTGGGGATAGTTTTATTCAAAGGATGTGTAATCATGTATGAGATCCAAAGCAGAATTAGATTCAGCGAAACAGACATAGACGGATATCTTACAGTCCCGGCTATCATTAATTACTTCCAGGATATATCTACTTTTCAATCAGTGGATGTTGGAGCTATGGATATGGAGGAAGATGGTCATCCGTTGGGATGGATAATTTTGTCATGGGACATTAAGATCGACAAATTACCTAAGCTCGGAGAAACTGTGTCAGTAAAGACCTATCCGCTTAAGGCAAATGGACCATTTGCATATAGAGATTTTACTATGTCTATTGGGAACGAGGTCATGATAAGAGCACACTCGATTTGGTCAATTATTGATCTTGATAGACTGATGCCCAGGAAGATTACAGATGAAATCATGGAAAAATACGGAGTGGATGAGCCTCTTCCAGGTAAGTGGGCAGGCAGGAAACTTCCGATTCCCAAGAACAAGATGGAAGCTGTGAGGTTTGTAGTCAGGTCTTTTCAGCTTGATAAAAATGGTCATATGAACAATGAGCGATATGTCTCAGCAGCAATTGCTCTTTTGCCGGAAGGCACACAGATCAAAGAGGTTCAGGTCGGATATGTTGCGCAGGCATTGCTGAATGATGAAATTATTATATATAGAGGTTTAAATCAGGAGAATGCAGATATGATAAGCTCGGATGTAGCATCAGAGCAAAAACAAGTATTTGATATGGACACTGAAGTGTTTAATCTTGAGAAAGTGGACGGAAGCACCTTGTGTACGGTTATTTTAATGAAATAACCTTGTATTAATATAAAAGAAGGATAGAAAATGTACAGAGATAACGAATCAAGTGGAAGAAACGGCAGACCATCAGAAAACAGAAAACCTTATGGTGAGAGAAAGTCATACGGAGACAGACCGTCAAGAGATGGAGATAGAAAGCCTTACGGTGAGAGAAAGTCATACGGAGACAGACCATCAAGAGATGGTGACAGAAAGCCTTATGGCGAGAGAAAGTCTCATGGTGACAGGAATGGTAAGTTTTCTAATGACAGAGGAGGATTTAGAGGTAAGTCAGATCGTCATGATCCGGCAGACGATGCTTTTGATGTAGGAACATATCAGAGCCTTGTTATTCTTAGATTTACAGATTTTGGTGCTTATCTTGGATATGAAAAGAGCCAGGCTGAAGCATCAGAAAGCAGTAACAAAAATGAAGCTTCTATTCTTCTACCCAAAAAATATCTGGCTGAAGGCGCAGAAGTTGGAGATAAGATAACAGTATTTATATATAAGGACTCAGACGACAGACTTATTGCAACAACTGAGACTCCACTTATTTCCAAAGATAAGGTTGCTGCTCTTGCTGTAAAAGAGGTCAGCACAATAGGTGCATTTATGGACTGGAACCTTGATAAGGACCTGCTTCTTCCTTTTAGAGAAATGGAAGGAAGGGTGCAAGAAGGAGAAACAGTTCTTGTACGTATGTATGTTGATAAAAGCGGACGTCCTGCATGTACAATGAGAGATATATGGACATATATGTCGCAGAACGCACCATATAATACAGGCGATGTGGTAACCGGACGTGTTTTTGAGTTAGGCCATGATTTTGGAACTTTTATTGCGGTAGATGACAAATATCTGGGAATGATTCCTAGATATGAGAGAACTCAAAATTATAAAATTGGAGATGTTCTTACGCTTCATGTTACAGGTGTAAAAGAGGACGGGAAACTCGACTTGTCTCTTAGAGAAGAAGCTTATAAAGAAATTGGTAGTGATGGAGAGATTCTTATAAAGTTGCTTGAATCATATGCAGGCGTACTTCCATTCAGCGAAAGGGCAACTCCAGAAGTTATTTTAAGGGAAACCGGACTTAGCAAGAATGCTTTTAAGCGTGCAGTTGGTCAGCTTTATAAGGAAAGAAAAATTGATATCATTGATGGAATTATCCATCTTTTATCAGAAAAAGATTGTTAAAAAATTATAATTGTGCATTTTTTATACATATAAAGCATAATTGTGCATTTTTTGACAAATGGAAACCAATATGCAAATATTCTATCAAAAATAAAGAATTTGAGCCGTAAATATCAAGAAACCCGAAAGTAGACCAAGAGTTTATTTTTGGGTTTTTTGATGTTTTAGAGCAGAAATTGGTAGAGCAAATATTTACATAATGTTAACTAACTATGTGCAAAAGTAACAAAAACAATTATCAGACAAAAAAGATTATTGTGCATTTACACAACTTATGATATTATATACACAAGTTAATAAAGACCAGAGAGAGAGGAGATGTGGTGATGAAGTAGCGGGAACTGCTTTATATCGCTGTGTCTTTTTTTTATTGCTTTAGGGTGTAAGCATGGTCTTGTAATGAACGACCGACATTTCTTACCGGAAGGGGAGCCGATGTATAGCGAATTCAAAGAAAGAGTAGAAGCTAATCCCGTCATTGCTGCAGTCAAGGATGACCAGGGACTTGAACTTGCACTTTCAAGTGATTGCGATGTGATATTTTTCCTGTATGGAGATATATGCTCGCTTCCGGATACTGTTGACAAGGTCAAAAAAATGGGCAAGACAGCCATGGTACATATAGATCTGATAAACGGATTGTCTTCCAGAGAAATTGCAGCTGACTATATCAAGAAAGCTACAAATGCAGATGGAATAATAACTACAAAGAATAATCTTATTCCACATGCC
>JAKPAB010000165.1 GCA_029779695.1 Bacillota bacterium
TCTCAGCGTACAGCATCATTAATGTATGCAGATCAAATTATCGTTATGGAGGACGGTATGATAGCAGCAATTGGTACACATGAGAAATTGATCGCATCTTGCGAGGTTTATCAGGAGATTTATTACTCACAATTTAAGAAAGAGGAAACAAAGAACAAGAAGTTGAATGTATCTAATAATGATATTGCAATTAATATAAAATAGGTAATTGCGAAACGAGTTTGCAATCTTGATTCGAAACAAGGAAGAATTGCTGCAATGCAGCAATTCAAAGATGGGAAAGCACATTGGCTGAAAATTGGCGCACTTAATAAAGCTAGTACAAATATTAAGTTGGTAAGTCCTAGGTTATCAAGGGTTTTACACTGCGAATATACTCATGCTGGTGAATTTTATCGGAGAGTAGAACGGAGATTAACTGAGTAATACCTGATAATAATAAATCAGCATGCAATGTTTTGGCATTTTGGGTTTTACGACCTGACAAGCATAGATTATCTTTGATATGGTTAATATCTTGTTCTACAACGGAGCGGATTTTGTATGTTGCAGTCCAATCATCTGTGCCACGGAGAACACCGGGATAAGCTCGGAGATCCTTTTCGGGATAAACATATACCATTCGCCCGGATTTACTTGAAGTACAAGGATTATCACAATGACAGACACGTCGATATTTTCCATCTTCGCATTTATCCCAAGTGGTTTTGGGACAAATAAATTTTTGCCTTGCAATGCCACTTTTTAGAAAAGCAGTATTATTACCTTCTTTTTTCAGGCACAGCGAGTCATCATTGGGGCAACAAGGAATTCCATCTTCATTAATGAAACAATCAACATTTTTAAGTGATGATCTGGAATTGAGTGGAATGTAGGCAGATTCAAAATATTTGTTAGAACCAAAAGAATCTTCGGTTAATAGTTGTTTATAAACAGCAAGCGAATCAAAAGCGGAATCACCAAGGAATATATGGGGATTGATGAGTGGATGCTTCCGAAAGAAATCTTGTAAGGTTGGAATTAACAATCGTGCATCATGAATAGATTTATCCTCATCAGGCGAATCAGATTTCTTTTCAGTAATTATTTCTGGATGAGAATTGAGAAAGTCTTTGTTATAGAAAGAAATATGCCGAATAATGCCAAGTCCATTTGTGACAATGCCAAATTTATAAACATAGCAGAAGTGTCCATTTATGTATAATTGTTTGATTTCTGGATTAGCAGATGCGTGAGTAGGCATAGAACCATAAGCAGCCTTGTATGGATCGTAGTTGGAATCGAAATGGTTCGCTTTAGCATAAGCTTTTAGTTGCTTTATGATGCGATTGGCAAATTTAGGGTTGTTTTCAGTCACCCAAGCTTCGATACCGGAGGAATCAAAAATTGTCATATCAGCTTTTGCAGAGTCAATGGCTTGGCAGATTGGTTCAGTAACATCAACAAGGTTATCAAAAACTAATTGTAAGTCCGATAGGAAGTCTTGTTTAAAACGAGTAATTTTAGATGCATCAGGAACTTTGGTAAAGCCACAGAACTCACGAAGATGTCTGGAATACTTGAGAAAAACAAGAAGTAATGAATCAGTCGGAATTGAAAAAAGCCGCTGAATAATAAGTGCCCACAAAAAGGCATGTAAAGGGTATTTACGGGATCTACCCGTTGATGCATAGAAGTGATTCCGAAAGGAATCAGGAATAATTTCATCAAGATCAATGTTAGATTGAAGAAGAGACAGGAACTGAGGTTTGTCAGATTCGTAAATATCCTGACAATCTGAAAAAACATCTGCCAACGAAAGCTGATTACATGGTATAATAGCCATAAGATAACTCCTTTCAGGGTTTTGTTAGATTGTTTCTAGACAATTCAATTATAACATACCTGTGAGGAGTTATTCTATTTCAAACAGTAAAAAAGCCTGTAAAATCAGGGCTTGTGGCGTTTCGCAAACGCCTAAATAGATAATGTCAGCGAGGAGAACGAGATGCAGGAAAATGATAATACAATACTGAGAGTTGAGCATCTAAGCAAGAGCTTTGGTGACCATGAAGTATTAAAAGATATTAATTTTGATGTTAAACAGGGCGAAGTAATATCAGTTATCGGATCATCAGGATCTGGAAAATCAACAATGCTTCGCTGCCTTAATATGCT
>JAKPAB010000168.1 GCA_029779695.1 Bacillota bacterium
ATCTGCCCGTGAAGTATAGCTGGTATTAGATAAGTCTGTTAATTCGGCCATTTCTTTCACGATGGCATCAGCTTGTAAAGACCCGACATGACCACCTAGCATCATACCTGCTGCACCTAGTCCTGCTATCACAAGAACAACAGCAATAACCAAGGTGACTTTATGGCCTCTTCTGTTGTTTACGTACACCAAACCTTCCCAGACCAACATCCCCACAGCCACCACTAATACACCTATTAAAAGATAAGTCAGTGCAGACTGTTGAGCTATTATGGCCGGATAAAACTTAATATATGTTGCCCCTGCCGCAGCAACTGCAACCATCAGCACCCATAAAGAACTTACTTTGTTTAATCCAGGCATAACTGCTAACAGTAATATAGCGCCTATAATGAATATCAGCCAGGCTCCTTTGGATAAGGTGCACAGGATGACTAATATCATTAAAAAAGCTGCAGTAGTATAGATCAGTCTGACAGACAATTTTTTTTCGGCAGTAACTAAGGTGATAGCTAATAAGCTTATCACTGCTAGGTAAGTAGCAGTAGCATTGGAGTATTGCAGGGTTGAGTATATTACCTGATTAACATAAGCGCCAGGATAGCTGGAAAAACCGGTAGCAGCTAATATGCCAATCACAGCTACACCGGTTCCGGCAGCCAGGAGAATCTGTAGTATAGTCGTATAATCGCGGTAACTTTTGACTACTTGGGTTACCATCCAGAAGACCATGAAGTAATTTAATGTTCTTAAAAATCCATAAAAGGCTTCGCCGGGATGCACTGCGCCGATAAGAGATAACAGGTAAGCTCCAGCATAGGCTAATATAGCCCAGTCTAATGGGGTTTTAAGAAGGCTATAATCTTGACGGTATATCTTTTGAACCCATATCAAAAGAAAAACTAAAGCGGTAAAAACATGGTACAGGAACATGTCCTCATCAAAGAATAGTCCCCTAAAAAAAGGAGGATAAAATATCAGGATTCCCAAAAGAACAAATGTCACCACTGGA
>JAKPAB010000178.1 GCA_029779695.1 Bacillota bacterium
ACTCAGATTTCCTGATTTGAATATGGCACAGACGTCATCATATTGAGCAGTATCTTTTAGTTCAAAATGCAAAGGAGCAAAGTCTGGCGGTATCGTTATATTTTTATAATCAGGAAATATATCCGGTAATACTGCCATATTTTTATCAATATGAATGGTTTTATCGCAAGAGGTAATTAATATTGCGAAAATAAAGTAAAATACTAACTTATAATAATTTGTAGACTTCATAGTTAAAGATTATTTTGTTGTTGGTATGCATTATATTCATTGATAATTTTCTTTGATATATTGTAGTGTTTAAGCATCGCAGTATTACCGGAAGCAATTAAGACTATTGCTTCTTGAAATGTTTGCGGCAAGGTAGGCAATGCCCTAGTTCTATAATATCGGTCTATCATATTCTTAAATCCAGTCATATCATGACTAAGTAGATATATTGTCCCTAAGTATTGTATCGTCGCAGTATGGCGAGGATTGTGATCTATAATCTGTTTGAGGTCTGCGGTGATATCATAATCAAACATCATGTCATCTTTTGTATGAATGCATGAACGTTTGATACCTAATAATTTATTATGGGAGACAGCATTATCATTGTGAAGATATCTACTTTGCGTATCAGCCCAATCGCGATAAAATATTGTACTCTTCAACAATGATATATATTTATCAGCCACATCGTAGTCGCCAAATATAATATTTGTTCTTGCTAATTGTTGAAAACAATATGGACTATTATTGTCCATACCCTCATTCGCTTCAAATGCCCATCTTCGTGAAGCAGCAATATATCCCATAGAGAAAAATTCTTCGCTTATTATCATTGCTTCATAGGGAGAGGAGGCCTCTCGTGCAATATATATACACTCAATGCCTTTTTGTGGATAGTTGAATAGTTTTTCAGCCAACATGCCTTTTTCTGCGAGAGCTGTATTAATACATATCTGGTCAATACAATTATCTGGTTCTTTATTCATACTCAGTTTAATAATATCATCCCACTTTTGCATTCTCATATAATAAGCGTAGTGATAAAACAATTCCTGATGAGGATTATATGATAAGCGTCCTATATAATATGTAGGTATTATGATTATCGCAATCTGTATGATTTGAAGATACACAAAAGACTTCTTACCTGTTATTCTAGTTTTTCTGCATATAAGACATATCCACAATATTAATGTTAGCAGTATCCAAGATAAATGTGCGAAAAGAAGTGAATGTGTAGAACACGAATAATAGGCATCTTGTGACAGAAGCATTCCATATTCTCCCGCATAGCCATTCTTTAAAGCTATTGTAGCTGAAATAAATGATAAAGATACAGGGATTAGGTATAAATAGAAACGTTTCGTGTACATTGTAGCGCCACAAACCAATATAATAATAGAAAAAAGTGTAGTGGCTGCGCCACACAAAAGGAAAAGTGCTACAGACAATAAGGATGAAACAAATAATTGTTTTTTCGGGTTCTTTATATTGATGGTCCCATATACAAAAGCAACGACGAACAACAGTGCTATGCTCCCGGCCAGATGATATTTGACATTATCTAGTTGCAGGAACAACTGTGCCATTGCCGGTATGATTCCAAGACCGTATAAAGGATGTTGCGGAGCTATATGACGTACTAATTTCCCAATAATCAATATGATTAAAGTGAACATAAGGGCCATAATCAATGCGCCACAATATGGTATGCAGAAAAACTGGATTAGAAAATCACCTATAAGACATGCAATACCACCAGGTCTAAACATGACGGTTTTGACAAACAAACTATTATAATAAAATGTTTGCCATTGTTCCATATAAAACAAACGGTATTTAGCAAAGACCTCTATGAAGACATATAATGTAAAGAATACAATACACCAAGTGATGGTCTCTTTTGGTATTTTGATAAATAGTTTTTGTTTCATTATATAGCTACATCTTTCCTTTAGTGTGCAAAATTATAAATAATAATTGTATATAGATTTATGAGATGTAACACGAACTTTATCTAGTGTTCCAATTAGTCGAATGGACCGAATAGTATTCACTTGGATACTATTCCGATAAAAGCTGAAATAAAATTTTGTCTAAACCGCTGTAGCTGTGTTACGCGCGCTCTGTAACATCATTACAGCGATGGATTAGAGTGTCTACAGCATCGCTGTAGACTGGTTACGAAGGTGCCCTGTGATGTTTATTTATAAAATTTGCGGTTTATCTTCCCGTTGAAAGTTCGTTGGATAACTTCTACCGCTTCATACATCATTGGAACTTTATATGGTTCCAGTTTACCTTTTATATATAAGGCGATTCTTTTCTTGTCCAGTTCACAACCCTCATTCAGTACAACAAGTAGTTTCAGTACATTACCCATTATGGGATGACTGGCTGAAATGCAGATGCAGTCTTTAACTTCAGGAAGTGACAATGCCACATCTTCTACTTCCGTAGGGGCGACTTTGAATCCTCCGACATTAATGACGTCGTCTTTACGTCCTTTCAGATGTAACATCCCCTCAGAATCTAATTCACCGATATCGGATGTAAATATAGTATTATTGCGCAATATACTTGCCGTCATTTCTTCATCACCTACATACCCAGACATCAGCGTGTCGCCTTGGCATGCTATTGTGCCATTTTCCGTGATAATGATCTTTGAGTGTTTCATCTGTTTGCCGAGGCATCCGGAGATACATCTGCCGTCGTTGTAATTGTATGTCGTGATAATACCGGTTTCGGTGGAAGCATACGTGTTATAGAGTCGGCTGTTGGGCAAAATATCACAAAGTTTAAGCATATCCGACTGTGACATCGGGGCAGCTCCGGTTTCAATGAAATCAATCTTATCGGCATATTCAGCTAGACGGTCACCACTAAACTGCAAAAGTATTCTGATATTTGCCGGTACTAAGAACGTCGCCATCTTGTTACTCGGATAATTGAGCGCAGAGAAAAAATCTTCCGCGTTCTTCATACCTGGAATCAGATAAATTGTTGCTCCCAGCAGAATGAGAGGGAATACTTTCGTAAGGCAACCTACATGGTTAAGTGGACCATTGATGATAAAGACGGTATCATGGCAGAACAACTGCGAATCAATTAGATTCTCTGCATCCGCGATGATAGCCTTATGACTTATCATTACACCTTTTGACTTGCCAGTGGTTCCGGTGGTAAATAGGATGTCAGCCGTCCCGTCAGGAACAGTGTATTTTGAAAGTCTATCGGTTATACAATTGAATAATTCATCAGGGATTCCTTCTTCAAGAGGAACCGCAACGGCACCTATCTTATGTATAGCGAAATAATCTACTAGATATTCTATGCTTCTTGAAGATACAAGGGGTACTATATCACCTTTGCTGATACCTTCTTCTGTAAATCGAGAGACACGTGATAATACCTTATCCAACAATTGGGAATAAGTGATATTCTCTTTATTACAGATAATCGCTACCTTCTGTGGATATTTTTCGGCGTTTATGTTGATATAATCTTCAAGTATCATCTGACCTATTTCTCTGCCAATTTTGATTCTACCAATGCGACCAGACTATCAATTGATTTCAGGTTTTTGGGAGTCGCATCATTTGAATTCAGTTGTATTCCATATTCTTCGGAAAGAAGCATCAGGATTGTCGTCACTCCTAAGGAATCAAGTTCACTATAAAGATAATCAGAGTTTAAATCAACAAGAGGAAGTGCATCTTCGAGCAGTGATATTATTTTTTGTTTCATTATGTACCGTATTTACAAAATTATTTATTTAATCTTCGTTACCAGTTGTTATACTTGGGCCATCGATAACTTCCGGGTCTGGTACTCCAGAATGAATATCACTATATGCTTTATGTATGTCAGGTAAACCGATAGAAATATCCTTGTTTACAGGACGGTTTGTGTCTAAAATACAATGAGAGAACAACCATTCGTATGTCTTTTTCAAGTAAAATATACGCGCTGGAGCACCGTGATTGGCTCCTTGTAGCCAGTCGTAGCGCAATCGACTGTCATTATTGGAATTTTGCAGTTTATCTACCACTACCTTTGACTGTATGATGGAAACTGCTCTGTCGGCTGTGCCATGTATTATCCAGAAGGGCAGTTTTCCAAGTCCACTTACATCCTTTAAGGATGTTCCTCCACAGAGTGCCATTCCAGCTGCTATACGGTCGGGATATGTACCACATACATCCATTGTACCATAACCACCAAGGCTCATACCGAGCACGTATACACGAGTAGTATCACATTGATAATTAGTTTTCACCCAATCTAGTACCTGCATAATCTTTTTCGGGCTCCACGCTCCTCCTGGATTTTGAGGAACAATAGTAAGTGCATCTATTTCTCTGCCTTTTACGATAGCATCAAGAGGACCATAACGTCTGACTCGATTAAGATTGCGCCCGCAAAGGCTGGCTCCATGTAGGAATATAACCACCGGTGTCTTTTCCAGAGAATAAAAATAATCGGTAGGCGTATATACCCAAAAGTCATATCCTCCCTTGATAGCCCCCTTAACAGGACGTAGAAAGTCGTATGCTGATGAATTCAATGAAATCACCAGCAACATAATGAGGCATATTAACTTTCTTAATTGACGGAACATTTTGCAAAAATAACCAAATAATACGAAAGAAGAACATTATTTAGCTATTTTTTTGATTTCAATATCGCATACATCTGTTCTCCATATCTTTTCCCTAGTTCTCTTGCCCCTTCGGTAGAAAAATGTAAACCGTCGAAATTATTACCTTTGCATCCTTCTGATGATATGACATAAGAATTAGGAATAACACGTGGTAAAGTTGCTATGATATCATTCATCGGATAGCATTTGCCCTTCTCTTCTTTTCTAAGCATTTCTCCGACCAGTAATGGTATGGAATTAGCCCCCAATCCGAGATCAGACAATATTCCATTATATATTTTCTTTACTTTAACTGGCCAGTCGGTCTGTCCATTGTTGGTTTCCCCTTGATGGAGTAAGATACCTTTTATAACGCCATATTTTTGTGCTTTCTGTGCCATGTCTATCAGTTTCTTGTAAGGATTGCCTTCATACGTATTCATAATACCTTTGAGCCAATCGGCACTGCTATCGTAATATCCTTTATAATTATCCTCATCAAAGGCATCTATGCTGGCACCTCCGACGGCTACCATTACGATACCTATCCTGATATGTGACGGGAGGCTGTCGACAAGTACACGACCGAAATAGTCGGCAGGTGTCAGTCCTGTGTTCCACCTACACAAAGGAGGAACGGCCGTATACCACTCACCGGCAATTCTTCCATTATGGGAAGAGTCGTCTGATGACACATCCATAACCTGAAATCGAGGATTGATACCTACTTTGTCGGTGTCTTTAATGGCAGCATTACCTTCCATATTCGACTGCCCGAAACAAATATAAATATAGAAGTTAGGATCTGGAACAACTTCCGCTTGTACATCCATTGAAAATGAATGAATCATAATCATTGCGATCATTAATAAGAAACTGAGTCTTTTCATTGGGGGTATATGTTATTAATTAATTTTTTCATTTAAAAACAACCACCTGCATATCACATGTGGGTGGTTGAAAAGTTCATCTATAACTAAACTTTATGAACTATTTACTATCTACTAACCAAATTTAAACTATTATAAAATCTACTTATATTTTTATTGTTATCGTTTGCAGATCATTGTCTGCAGAACTATTGCCATATTTTACTTCATAGTCGCCAGGAATTGTGCGCATTGTATTCGTACCATAATCGAAGAATTCAAATGCACTGTCCGGCAATTTAATATCGACTAAGGTCTTTTTGCCAGCTTTGATGTAAGCACGTTTGAAACCTCTTAAAGATTTTATCGGACCTTTGTCGTCACCAATCTTTCGGATATATATCTGAAGTATTTCAGTTCCGTCTTTTTTGCCTATATTACTTACCGGTATTGTTATTTGTCTTGATTTGTCTGTATTTCCGGTAATAGAAGCTTTCCCTACTTTGAATTTAGTATAACTTAATCCGAATCCGAAGGGGAATAACGCATCATTTGTATATCTGTATGTTCTGCCTTTCATAGAGTAATCTTCAAAGCCAGGCAATTGTTTCATACTCTTATAGAATGTAATTGGCAATTTCCCACTAGGATTATAGTCTCCGAATAATACATCTGCTACAGCAGCGCCAGCTTCTTCACCACCATACCATGCTTGTAGGATAGCATCGCATGATTGCGTTTCAGGCACCATTGCTACAGCGGAACCGGAACAGTTGACCATGATGACTTTCTTACCAGCAGCCTTTAATGTCTTGAGAATTTCGCGCTGTACGTTCGGCAGTTCAATATCAGTGCGGTCTCCGCCTTTGAATCCCGGTAGTTCTACAGGCATCTCTTCACCTTCCAATTGCGGGGAAAGTCCTCCAACAAATACGACCACGTCCGCATCTTTAACCTTGTTCAGACATGATTTGTAATCCATCGGCAGTTCACGGCAGAAATTCAGGTCAAGTCCAGCTTGATTATCATTTGATTTGAATGTGGCTGCAATATGATAAGTCTTGCCCGCTTCTACCTTTACAGGTATACGCATAGGTACAGAATGCCAATTGTCAAGATTGTATATAGAAGTCCCGTTTATCTTGATGTCGAATACACCTGTCTCACTTATTTTAATATATAGTTCTTCTGTTTTCTCTGCTGTATAATCAGTAACATATTTTGCCGAGAAATCTTTGATTCTCACACCATCGGCAAATGAGTGCTGTCCCATTGTAGTCAATTGCAGTGGACTGAGGATATGTTCTACAATCACTGGTTCTCCACTCATATCCTTGTTATTCCAGTATGTCGCTTCCAGTCCTTTCTTGCCTCCGTTGACGCACTTATCAAAAAGAGACTCATTCAGTTTATCGGCAACAAGATCACAAACTTTATCATAACATACTCTGTCTGCACCAATTTTGTTTTTGATACCTAGCAGGATTGTTGTCGTGCGTGTAGGTTTACCATTATAATTACCCCATAACATGATTTCGTCATCGGCATTAGGACCTATGACTGCAATTCGTTTTATGTTTTTGTTCAGTGGAAGAATGCCATTTCTGTTTTGTAACAGTGTCATTGACTCCTGTGCCATATTGTATGCCTGTTGGCGATGTTCGTTACAATCTACAACGGAAAATGGAATCTGATTCCAATTCACTATCGAAGCATCATCCATATCTCCAAGACTGAAACGTGCCTTCAGCAGACGCAGTACATGCTCGTCTATTTCTTTTTCAGAAATGAGACCTTTCTCAACAGCTTTTGGCAAATCCATATATGCATAACCGAATCCGCATTCCACGTCTGTGCCTGCCATGACACCCTTAGCTGCAGAATGTGTGGCATCACTCGAAACTTTATGACTCTGCCAAAAATCAGCAATGGCACCACAATCGGATACAACTAAATGTTTAAATCCCCAATCGTCGCGTAATATCTGTTGTAACAGTCTGTTGTTACCGCAACAAGGCTCGTCGTCTAACCTTTGATATGCACACATTACTTCCTGGACATTACCTTCCTGTACTGCCGACTTGAAAGCAGGCAAGTATGTTTCCCAAAAATCACGTGGACTTAAGTCGTAAACATTCAGTGTATGGCGACTCCATTCCGGTCCGCTGTGGACCGCAAAATGTTTAGCGCATGCAAGCAACTTGCGATATTTACATGTATCGCTACCTTGTAGTCCCTTTATGACTTGTATACCCATCCGTGATGTCAGATAAGGGTCTTCACCATAAGTTTCCTGTCCCCGTCCCCATCTCGGATCTCTGAATATATTGATGTTCGGAGTCCAAACCGACAGACTATGGAAACGGGTGTTCTTTTCTCCGTTACGCATCCGCTGTGCATATAATGCGCGTACCTCGTCAGAAACATAAGAATATGTTTTGAACAGATTAGCCTCATCAAAAGATGCCGCCATCCCTATCGGTTCAGGGAAGCATGTGATTCCGTCATTAGCTGTAAAACCATGGAGAGCTTCACTCCACCAATTGAAATCTTTAATACCTAGACGAGGTATAGCCGGTGATATGTCACACATCAGACTGGCTTTTTCTTCGAGTGTGAGTCTTGATAAAAGATCTTGTGCCCTTTCTTCAAAACTTAGTTTGGGATTCTGATATGGTAGTTGAGCGTTAACGCCTAAACATAAAATGCCTAGGGTAGCCGTTAGTAAAAGTTCTTTTGTTTTCATACTCATGTTAGGGGTTAAGAATTGATTTTGCAAAATTATTAATAAAGAAGATACGTAACAAGCAAATTCGTTTCAAAAAGTTTGTTATATGTAACCAAAACGCCGTTGACCATACAAAATGTAACATTCATTTTTTCTGGTGTAACAAAAATGGTTTTTTCAAGATATTTATTTATTCTCTTTTTTGGATGTAACTCAAAATTATCTATATTTGCAGCATTAACTAATATCATGTCAATATGAAAAAGATTTTTAGACTATTAACTATTTTCGCCTTATTGCCATTTGCTGTTAACGCACAGACTGGGAAATTGTTCGATACCGACAAACAATTATCCAGCAGTCTTATCAATACCATTTGCCAAGACCGTAACGGACGTATATGGATCGGAACGCACAACGGACTAAACATCTATGACGGTTATCAGTTTCACATATATAAGAAGAACGATAAAAATGGTAACGGATTAGCAAGTAATGTAATTAATTGTATGATACGTGACCGCGACGGTAAAATGTATATAGGAACATACAATGCTTTACAAGTGTATGAGAACGACCATTTCAAAACAATAGATACCAGAGATGCGAAAAACCATAAAATACTATGTTATGTAAACTGCATTTACCAGACACGTAATGGTGATATTCTTATAGGAACATCAGGAAGGGGTATATTAAAGTTGCATGGCGGTAGTAATATCGCTAAAGAAATCAGATTTTCAAATTCAGCCGCTGACTATACAAAGGAAATAGTTGAAGACAAATATGGACGTATCTGGATTATCACTCAGGATAAAGGTATGGGATATTTGGATTTCAAAAAGAAGATGGTGCATGCTGTGAAAGGATCTGATAATACATCACTGACAGATATGTGCCAGGATTCTCATGGCAACATCTTTGTCTCAACGATTAACAGCGGATTGTTCCAACTGAATCACCGTAGCTATTCACTAGAACACGTCAGTATATCAGGTAATCTGTCAATAGCGTGTTTGTATGTTAATAAAAACGGTAAAATCCTATTAGGAAGCAACGGAAAGGGATTATATGTTTACGACCCTGTTAAAGGAAAAATAAATGCAGATGAATTTTATAGCAATGAAGTAGATTTAAGTCATGGCAAAATCTATTCAGTGATAGAAGACAAATCAGGAAATATCTGGATGGGGTTACTGCAAAAGGGCGTTTTTATGCAACCAGTGCATAAGTCCGGAATAGAATTCATCGGCAACAAGGCAGTAGCAAATAATCCAATAGGGGATGCCTGCGTGATGTGCACCAAATATCTAAAAGACGG
>JAKPAB010000184.1 GCA_029779695.1 Bacillota bacterium
TTTACCAGATCGATGGTATCCAGCTTTGCATCGTTGATAAAGGAACGTATAAGAGAAATAATACGTTCTCTTCGTTCCTCATAGTGCGGACGTAAGATACCGTTTACACGATACAGCACAATCCCTCTCGCACCGTGTATTTCTACGTGTATATCTGAAGCATGCATGTCAATGGCTTCGTTTATCAGTGCTTCTTTTAGCTTAACGATTTCAGGTTTTTGATAATCTGGTAGCGCTTCTACCTCTAATGTAGCTGTAACAGGCACTGTTTCACTTAAAAAGTGAATGATAAACGAGTTAAGTGTTGTATCAGGCACCCTTATATATTTAATAGGTATATGTAAGTGGTCTTGGTGGAAGTTTCTTATCTCCTGCAGTTTATCAGGCATAGAATAAAGTAAATACATAACGTTAGCGGTTTCGTTGTAGTAAACAGGGAAAAAGCGTAGTGAACGCATCTTTTCTCTTGCTTCGTTTACAGCATCTTCTCCTATTAGCTTAAGATAATCCTGAAACGATGTATAAGCTATAGGATCGCTGTAAGTTAAGTTTGCAATATCTCGTTCGTTTAAGTTGTTATTTGTCTCCATCAAAGTGAACGTTCACTCTTTTCTAAAGCATACTTGTATTCTGGCTTGGTAGCCAATGCTTTCAAGTAATACTTACCGTGGCATACATTGCAGGCTAAACAGTAAGCACAGCGGTTGATATTCAGTTCAGGTGCTGCCACAATATCGCCTACATCCAATACCCAATACTGACCCTTAGCTAAGAATATATGCTTCTTTTCTTCTGTTGTGTAATAGCCAATAGGTGTCTTGCGTCCTTCAACCATCAAAGCCCAAGGCTTAGTCCACATTTCTTCATCAGTTGGCAGATAATCTGGATCTTTGTGAACAGTAATGCGTGCTTTGATAAACTTCAATATATCTTCGTTCTTATACAGTGTAATAGGCACTGTAGCCGCAGGCACTTGTGGATAGGTAGGGTCTTTCATAGCTCTGCCCTTAGACCAACCTAAAGCGTAAACTGCTATATTAGCTTCGTCTACAACAACGCCTTGTGCATCTCTTATGATTTCTGGTGTAGCAAACCCGTTGCTTACAGCTTGCTGGTAAATGCTGTCTTTAAGCTCATTCCATTGTGTTTCAAGTATGTATTTGTAAATGTTTACCTGCTGCACCCACTCGTCTTTTGCACCATCAGAAATTATAAACTTATAGCTGGTAGCATTGGTTGTTTTATAGTCTACAAGCGTTCCATCTCCTCGAGTTAACTTTTTAAGAACAGAAATGTTGGCTATTCCTTCATCATAATTTAAGCTTTGTGCTTGAAATATTACGCTTGCTGTTAAAACTTTAGCCATGGTTGTCAAACCTCCTCATTAGAAACTTTTTCTTTAGATGCAACATCAACTGGCAAAGCAGTAAACCCACATATAAATGCTAAAGCAATATCCTTAAAATCTGCTCTTTGCTCTGTTAGTACATTTAAAAAAAAAGTCGGGAATAGGTTTTTGAATACTCATACATGTTCTAATAAGATTATCTAAAAATTCTTCTTTGTCTCCCACTTTCACAGCATTTAACATTTTGTAACCTATGGAATTAATCTTGTTTGCAGAGTCTGTAGCAACATAATATCTATTGAGTTCTT
>JAKPAB010000202.1 GCA_029779695.1 Bacillota bacterium
AATGGCCATAGCAGAGCTTATGGCAGAAGTATCTATAGACCACATAAAAGAGACTATAGAAAAGGATGGATACATAACAGTAAATGAACCTGCAGCTGGAGCTGGTGCAATGGTAATTGCTCTAGCAAATGTACTTAAGAAACATGGATACAACTATCAAAAACAAATGGTAGCGATAACTCAGGATATAGACATAAAGTCAGTCTATATGTCCTATATACAGCTAAGCCTATTAGGAATACCAGCGAAAGTCATGCATGCTAATACCTTAACACTAGAAGTATATGAAATATGGGATACACCATTTTATGTACTTGGCATGTGGAATTATAGGCTAATGAAGGATAGAGAAAAACAGAGTAATAAACAGGTTATAAAGTTTAACACCGAAGAAAACGGACAACTAACATTATTCTAGAAAGGGGATGAAAATGGAATGGACATATAAGGAGGAGGAATACCTCATACAAAACTGGGGGAAAAAGAAAACTCAAGAAATTGCAGAGGACCTGGGAAGGACATATCAGTCAATATATAACAGAGCTAGGAAGTTAGGGTTAGGAACAAACAAAGCACATAAAAACAGGCCTTGGACAAAAGAGGAAGAGGAGTTCCTATCAGAGTATTGGGGCTTATATAGTATGGAGCATATTGCCAACACCTTAAATAGGACTGCAACTGCAATACAAGTAAGGGCAGTGAGACTAGGCCTAGGACCATTCCTGGAGTCAGGGGATTATGTAACATTAAATCAACTGATGGTGGAATTAAGAGGCAGCAATGGATGCTCATACACAATACAACAATGGATAGATAAGGGTCTTCCAGTTAAAACAAAGAAGGTAAAAGGATCATCCTTCAAAGTAGTCAACTTGGACGATTTCTGGAAGTGGGCAGAAAAAAATAGGACACTTATAGATTTTAGTATGCTGGAGGAAAATGCACTAGGTAAGGAACCGCAGTGGCTAAAGGACCAAAGAAAAGCAGATATAAAAATGAAGAAGTTTAAGAGAGGTCCATGGACAAAGGCTGAGGACAAAAGATTGATAAATCTACTAAGAGAATTTAGATGGACCTATAGAGAAATATCAGAGAAATTAAACAGGACAGAGGGAGCTATAAAAAGAAGGATGCTGGATCTAGGTCTAAAAGAAAGACCAGTCAGGATGTCGAACCACAATCCCTGGACTAAAGAGGAGGAAGAAATAGTTATAGAGCTATACAACAAAGGATACCAACCAGATATCATGACACAGTACATAAATAGATCTGCACAAGCTATTAGAGGGAAAATTGAAAGAATGATTAGGGGCGGAGATCTGGAGCCTAGATCTGAATTCAGAAAAACATGTTAGGGAGGTAGGATGAAATGAGTAGAGAGGAGAAATTGTTAAGAATAGCAGAATTGTTAAGCAAAAATATATTTACAGGTGATGAATATATAGATAAATGGGTCAGTCGTAACTGCAAAGACCTAGGCTCGTTAATTGTAAGAACAAAGAATTTTAAGAAGAATAATTTGAGAAATATAGGAGACAAAAGATGGGAGATTATAAAAGAAACATATTACAATTCTGATGTATATAAAGAACTAATAGAATTGATAGGTGATTAAATGGTGCCAACTCATTACCAATGCTATATATGCGGCCATAGCTACTACGTAGTAACCGATAAAAGAAAATTTTATACTTGTGAGAAGTGTGGTCAAAGATATGAACTTGTACCTTCAAGATATGGAGGAGTGCAGGTTATAGTTGGAGGAAAAGATTATAAAGAAACCATTGAGGAGGGTTAAAATGGCCAATGTAAATACAAGTGTAGTTAAAAGAGCAGCTGAATTGCTCAAGGCTAATCCCAGCCTTAAACACTACGAAGCCATGAGACAAGCTAGGAGGGAGCTGGATGAGATGGACCGAGGAGCAGTATCGGGAATACCTAAAAAGAAAAGGAAAAATAGACAATGAAATATTAGACCAGGAACCAAAGAAAAGCAAGTACAAAAATGAAAAAACTATAGTAGACGGCATACAATTCGACAGCATAAAAGAGGCTGAATACTACTGCAAGCTTAAGATACTTAAAAAGGCAGGAGAAATTAAAGATTTTGGGTTGCAACCTAGGTTTGAATTGCAGCCAGGATTTGAAAAGAACGGAGTAAAATACCAGCCAATTACTTATGTGGCAGATTTTGTTATAGTAAATAATGATGGAACAACAGATGTGGTGGATGTTAAGGGATTTGAAACACAGGTCTTTAAAATCAAGAAGAAGTTGTTTGAGTACAAATACCCTGAATTAAGCTTGAAGGTTGTTAAATAGGAGGTATCATATGGAAAGATATTGGGAGAACGGTTCAGGATACTATGATCCTACAGCAACCAAAGCAATTGAAAGGGAGAATGCAGCAGCAAAGAAAAAGAAGAAGCAGAAATCCAGAAATAAATTAGTCCACAATACCATTCAAGAAATTAAATTCATATTAGAAAGCAGAGACTTGGAGCTAGTAGGAAGGATAGTAATACGAGATAAAAAGACTAATAAAAAATACAAATGATAGGAGGTAATACCATGGGTATAGACCCTTTAATGAATAAGCTTCAGATAGAGCTGGCCATAAGACAACAAAGAAGAATGCTACCAGAATTCACGGAACTATGCAAGTTAGTGTCAGAGCAAATGTTTATATATTACACACAGCTTAAGCAAGCTGGTTTTACAGACAACCAGGCAATTCAAATCATCATAGATCATGGGGTAGATGCAGGAAGGTTATCCTGGATAGACAATGGTGGAGGCGAAGAAAATGGATATTAAACTAATTACTCATGAAGAGGCTAAGGAAATAATTGATACAAGACAACCTATAGGTCTGTTTTATGAAATAGATGGAGATTGGTATGTGGGGATAGATAATTCTACAGGCGATGCATGGGTAGAGGAATTTAAGACCAAGGAAGAGTGCTTTGCCTGGCTAAAAAGAGAAGAGTATATAGAAATAGATGAGAAAGAAATATATAAGCAAGCTCTGGAGAAATGGGGGCATACATCTCAAGTGATAATGGTGTTCGAAGAGATGGCCGAGCTCCAGAAGGAATTGACAAAATTCTTAAGAGGCAACTGGATAGGCGACAACATAGCCGAGGAGATAGCAGACTGTGAGATTATGTTGGACCAAATGAAACTGTTATTCGACATAGAGGAATTAGTAGATATGAATAAAAAATACAAGTTAAAAAGATTGGCAGAAAGAGTTAAGTATGACTAGGAGTGATACAGATGAAAGACTTTATTATGGGACTATTCGTAGGAGCTGTTATCAGCTGGATAAGCATGGCAGCAATATTAAGGTATTTGATGGATAGATATGCGAAAAGGAAATAAAGGAGGACCAAGGATGTATTGCTATAGATGCTATGGGGAAATGGTGAAGGTAACCATAGTAGACAAACGGAAAAGAGAGCATGATGCCATAGTATGTACAGAATGTGGAAG
>JAKPAB010000249.1 GCA_029779695.1 Bacillota bacterium
ATTATGTTTGATTTAGCTGGAAAGAGTAAAGGTGAATTGCCGCCAGATATTCCGGAATACATTATGGATAGGGAAATTGTAAAGGTTGCATTAAGAACAGCTAATCAGAACAATGCAACAGATGAGGATTGGAAGGCTTTTATCGAAAGGCTAAAAAGGAAGTGATATATATTGTTAAGACTGGTTAAAAATGAAGGATATGATGATTATATTAAATATCCATACTATTCTAAAGAAGACCTCGAAAAGAGAGCACTTGAAATATTGTGTGAATATAATTATGAGCTATTAAAAATACCACAACCTATTCCTATAGAGAATATTATTGAAAATCATTATAACCTAATTTTAGATTATCAAAATTTATCTTTGGATGGTAATATCCTGGGCTTGACTACCTTTGAAACAGGTTATATTAAGGTTTATGATAAGAACGCCCAAAAAGCGTATCCTTTAGAGGTTAGAAGTGGCACTATTCTAATTGATAATAGTATTGCAGAAGATCAAAAACAAAATGGCCGATTTAGATTTACTTGTGCCCACGAGGTATCACATTGGGATTTGCATAAGAATATTTATTTTAATCAGAATGCATATCGGGAAGAAATTAATGCTGTAAAGTGTTTAAAACGTGATGTTGAAAAATCATTTAGTAATAATAAAAGGAAAACTCCGAAAGAATGGCTTGAATGGCAGGCAGATTTTCTGGGGGCATCAATATTAATGCCATTACCTACAGTTAAAGAGCATTATAAAATTCAATATGAAAACATAGTGTCTAAGATCAAAAAGGATGATGCGGATTATCCATTTGCAATTAACGCTGTTATCAAGGCAGTAGCAGATTTTTTTGATGTTTCAGAACGGGCTATGTCTATCAGATTAAAAAGTTTGGGCCTGATATAATAACTCTAACTCTACAAAAAAGAAGTCATTTTGATTACAAATCAAATGACAATTTTTTTAGCCTTAATGTAAGCAAATAAGCTTACAAGCAGGTAAGCGTATATTGGACCGCCGTAATTAATATAGAATCTGTAAAATGCATTCATATATGTACTGCAACATGGAGGTAATTGAGAATGTATGCACTTTATGAGAATGGTATGATCACTATTTATAATTCCTATTTATATCGGGAAGTCATAAAAGAAATTCAGGGGCGATACTGGGATCCAGTACGCAAAGTTTGGATTGTACCCTTCAATGCAGAAAGTGTATCAACTCTTAGAATAATCGGATGTGAGTTCAAGGGGGTGCTTATTGATATGGTTTCAAGTCTTATAGGGAATAAAGACAAACTAGAATTGCCAGTTGAAGCCATAGAACCGATGCCTATCAAAGTGAAGCCCTATCAGCACCAGGTACAGGCATATAACTTTATAGGAAATCTCCTAGGTTTCTTTACCGCAGGTGGTGCTACATGATTAGTGTTAGTGGGGCAGCGCTTCTAATGGAAATGGGGACGGGCAAAACCCTTACCACAATCGCTTTACTTGGGAGGGCGTTTCTTAACGGTCTAATTTATCGGGTGCTTATTGTAGCACCGTTATCAGTAACAAATGTATGGGCAGAGGAATTCAAGAAATTTGCAGCATTTGACTATGTGCTGGCTGTACTAGAGGGGCACAGTGGGAAAAAAGTTGATATCTTAAGACACATGACTGGAACAGGACTGCAGGTGGTGGTACTGAACTATGAAAGTACCTGGCGGCTGGAGGAGGAACTAAGAAAATGGAAACCAGATGTAATAGTTTGCGACGAATCAAGCCGCATAAAAAACCCCAATGCCAAGCAATCAAAGGCTTTGCACAGGTTAGCTAAGCATGCCAAGTATCGGCTAATTCTAACAGGAACTCCAATCCAGAATAACCCTCTTGATTTCTTCAGTCAG
>JAKPAB010000253.1 GCA_029779695.1 Bacillota bacterium
CACCACCAGTTCAGTTCTTATGGTGCTGTGCATTTATACCATTGATCTTCCCCATCTTCCCCGTAGCGTATATATCTTGACGTGGCTGCTGATTTCTGGATTTATCGGTGGATCCCGCTTGGGCTGGCGTTTATTAAGGGATTATATAATAAAACAGAAAAACAGCCAGGGTAAGAATACTCTCATAATCGGGGCTGGTGATGGGGGAGCTATGGTAGTTAGGGAACTGTTGAATAATAAAAGTCTTAATCTGACTCCTGTGGGATTTATCGATGACAGTCATTATAAGCAGAATCTTACTGTTTACGATGTGCCGGTATTAGGCAGACGTCAGGACATTCCAACCATAGTTAAAGAATATCAGGTAGAAGAAATAATTATTGCCATTCCATCTGCCAGCGGACGCACGATACGCGAGATTATGGACATTTGTCGCCAGACTCAAGCCCGGGTACGCATATTTCAGGGAGCTAACGAACTGTTAGCCGATAAATATGATTTTAGAGAAATCCAGCTGGAAGACTTGCTGCGCCGCGAACCAGTACAACTCAACCTAAATAAAATATCCGGCTACATCCATAACAAGATTGTTTTAGTCAGTGGTGCCGGAGGTTCTATCGGTTCAGAACTTTGCCGCCAGATAAGCAAGTTTTCACCTAAGGCGCTAGTGCTCGTAGAATATAGTGAAAATAACCTGTTTCAAATTGAACTTGAACTAAAAGAAGCATTCCCCGACTTAACCGTCTACTCTGAATTAGTGGATGTAAAGGACCGGGAAAGGCTGCAAAAAGTATTTGAACAATACCGTCCTTGGGTGGTTTTCCACGCTGCCGCTTACAAGCATGTACCCATGATGGAAAAGCACCCCCACTGTGCTTTAAAAAATAATGTCATTGGTACCAAAAATCTTGCTGAATTGGCTGATCAATATGCAGTGGAAACCTTTATATTTATCTCCACCGATAAAGCTGTACAGCCTACCAGTGTTATGGGGGCTACCAAGCGCATCGGGGAAATGATTATCCAGGAAATGAACCAGAAAAGTCATACCAAATTTGCCGCCGTACGCTTTGGTAATGTATTAGGCAGCAGCGGTAGTGTAATCCCCATCTTCGAAAAACAGATTAAAAAAGGTGGCCCTGTGACTGTTACCGATGCTCAGATGACCCGCTACTTCATGACTATTCCCGAAGCGGTCCAATTGGTTATCCAAGCTGGAGCCATGGCTCAAGGAGGAGAAATATTTGTATTGGACATGGGAGAACCCGTCAAGATAATTGACCTAGCTACGGATTTAATCAGACTGCATGGATTGGAACCCGATAAAGACATAAAGATAGAAATCACCGGTATTAGGCCGGGAGAAAAACTATATGAGGAACTGTTTACAGCTGATGAGAAAATGGCCACTACCTACCATGACCGTATTTTAGTATTGGAAAATGGGCATCAGACCCAGAACGTATTAGAATTAATTAATAAACTAATCGTACATAACGATTTCCTAGATTCGGCTGATGCCATTGACATAATTAAAAAATTTCTGCCTCAATTCCAGGCAGATAATAGTGTTAGCGCTATACAAGAGATAGCTGCCACTTCTGTCAAATGAGTCTTTAGTAATTACTTGTATTATTATTGCTGAGGAGCGTAGCAAAATGGCCACCGAGAATTAACAATATGAACGTCAGTACACTTTTAAGATAGGCAGTATCTGTTTAGTGTACATCCTCATCGAAAACAGCCAGCAAAGGAGAGCTTGAAATGTCACTAAAAGAAACATTACTTAAAAAAATCAATGATCGCGAAATTATTGTGGGTGTAATAGGTTTAGGTTATGTGGGCCTTCCCCTAGCAGTAGAAAAAGCCAAAGCCGGCTATAAAACCATAGGTTTTGACATTCAGCCTCATAAAGTAGAAATGGTAAACAAAGGGATAAACTATATCGGCGATGTAGTGGATGAGGAATTAAGCGAACTAGTTGCTAACGGAATGCTGTCTGCTACCTGCGATTTTTCCTTTGTAAGAGATGTAGATTTTATAGCTATTGCTGTACCCACTCCCCTGGATAAATACCAGCAACCTGACATTAGCTATGTGCGTGATAGCGCTATAGAAGTTGCCAAATATATTAAGAAAGGCAGTATGGTAGTCCTGGAATCCACTACATATCCTGGAACAACCGAAGAACTGCTCCTGCCTATTTTGGAGCAAGGCTCTGGGTTAAAATGCGGAGAAGATTTCTACTTGGCTTTTTCACCGGAAAGAGTTGATCCTGGCAATAAACTTTACAAAACTAAAAATACTCCGAAAGTAGTAGGAGGAGTAGGCCGGGATGCTACTGAAGTGATTGCAGCAATGTACCGCAATGTGCTGGATGGAGAAGTTTTCGAAGCCAGTTCTCCACGAGTAGCAGAAATGGAGAAGATACTGGAAAACACTTATCGCAATATAAATATAGGCCTAATAAACGAACTAGCCATTCTTTGTCACAGAATGAATATTAATATCTGGGAGGTTATAGAAGCAGCAAAGACAAAACCTTTTGGCTTTACACCTTTTTATCCCGGTCCGGGTGTAGGGGGGCACTGTATTCCTTTAGATCCTTATTATTTGTCATGGAAGGCCCGGGAATATGGTTTTCATACCTCCATGATCGAAGCTTCCATGATGATAAACGACCGTATGCCCCAATACACGGTAGAGAGAGCTGGGAAAATATTAAACCGGTTTAAGAAAGCCTTAAATGGAGCTAAAATTCTTATTCTCGGAGTAGCCTATAAAGGGGATATTGACGATTACCGGGAAAGCCCAGCTATAAAAGTCATTGAGGAATTCCATAAATACGGTTCCCAGGTACAATTCTATGATCCCTATATAAAAGAGTTTACCGAAAAAGGACAAACCATGACCGGTTTGAGTGAACTTACAGCAGAACATCTAAAAGCGGCTGACCTAGTGGTCATTACCACCGCTCATACCAATGTAGACTACAACTTCGTCCAGAAAAATGCCCGTTTTATTTTCGACACCAAAAACGCCATGAAAGACGTCAAAAACCGGGAAAATATAGAATTACTGTAAGGCGTGAGGAGAGAGGAGAGAAGTTTGAGAAAACATCATAAATTAGCTGCCTGGCAAGAGTCTATAACCCTGGTTAAACTAGTTTATGAATTAACGTCACATTATCCAAAAGAAGAATTGTATGGGATAACCCAGCAAATGCGTAGAGCAGCCATATCAGTATCAAGTAATATCGCCGAAGGTGCCGCTAGAGATAGCTCAACCGAATTTGCCAGGTTTTTAATCATAGCCAGGGCATCATTGAGTGAACTAGAAACACAGATTCTTATAGCTAAAGAGTTAGGTTATTATCATGATAATAAAGTCCTTGAGCAGTTAGATAAAGTCTTTGCTTTAATCGGAGGATTGCTTAAAAAAGTAAGGAGTAAGGTATAAAAATACTTCTCCTCACACCTCACTCCTCCCTCCTCACCAAAAATTACGAAAGGAAGTGACCGAGGACAAAGGTTGAAGAGGAAGAACGGAGACTGTGGATTATGTCTCCTCACCCCTCACGCCTCACCCCTCACGAATATGAACTATGCAATTATCGGCTGCGGCCGCATTTCCCCCAATCACCTAATGGCCGCCAAAGAAAACAATCTAAACATCGTAGCCCTATGTGATCTGATACCCGCCAATATGGCAGAAAAAATCACTATGTGCGGTTTGTCTGCTGACATAAAACAATACACCGACTATAAACAGATGCTGGACGAGGAAGAACTAGACCTGGTGGCTATTGCCACCGAAAGCGGCAAACACGCAGCCATTGCCTTGGATTGCATTGAAAAAGGCATACACGTCATCATTGAGAAACCAATCGCTTTATCTTTAGAAGATGCTGATGCCATTATCAGTGCCGCAGAGCGTAAAGGTGTAAAGGTCTGCGCCTGCCACCAGAATAGGTTCAATAAATCCATTCAGAAAATTCGTGAAGCCCTGGAACAGGGTCGCTTTGGCCGTCTTTTCTACGGCACTGCTCATATTCGCTGGAACCGTGGACGTACCTACTATGAACAAGCCCCCTGGCGCGGTACCTGGGAGCAGGATGGCGGTGCTTTAATGAACCAATGTATCCATAATATCGATCTTTTACGCTGGATGATGGGTGATGAGGTGACTGAAGTCGTTGCCTATACTGACCGCCTCAATCATGACTATATAGAAGCTGAAGACTTTGGCATCGCCTTGGTTAAATTCAAAAATGGAGCTTATGGCATTATAGAGGGTACCACTAATGTTTATCCCGCTAATTTGGAAGAGACTCTGTATATCTTCGGGGAGAAAGGCACCGTCAAAGCCGGAGGGAAATCGGTGAATATCATTGAAGAATGGGTTTTTGCTGATCAATTAGATGATCCTGAAATAATCAAAGCGCAATTTCATGAAAACCCGCCCAATATCTATGGCTTTGGACATAAACCATTATATGCCGATATGATAGCAGCTATAGAGAATAATCGTCAGCCCTATGTAGACGCTCAGGCGGGAAGAAGAGCCGTGGAATTGGTTTTAGCTATTTATAAGGCCGCAGCTGATAGAGGGCCTGTACAGTTGCCTTTGGATAGATGTAGTACCATGGATTTTGTGAACAGATTTAACTTTGGTAAGAAGGGAAAAGAATGATTTATATACTTACTTATAATGACGCTCATAGGAAAACGTATGATGTTTTAAATTTACTCAAAGCCTGTGGCCACAAGGATGTAACGGTCATTGCCTTGCCGTATCACTACACTAAAAAACATAAACCGTTAATAAATCATCGACCACGAATATATGCAGCTATTCCACCTGACAAGTTATGTAAATCATTAGATTATAAGTATGAATTTATTAATTCCTTTACAAAAATTACCCCGATATTGGATAAAGAACCGGGCCCCATACTTATTTGTGGAGCCGGAATTATACCGGCCGAACTCATTGAAAAATACACAATTATTAATTCTCATCCAGGAATACTTCCTCTGGTAAGAGGACTAGATGCATTTAAATGGGCAATTTGTGAGATGCAGCCGATAGGAGTAACTACACATATTATTGATCATGAGCCGGATGCCGGATTTCTTATTGACCAAAAGATAATTGAGGTTACGTGGGGGGATAGTTTTCATTCTCTCGCTCAGAAACAATACGAGATGGAAATTACTATGCTTGTTGACGCTTTGGACAAGGTGAAGAACATACCAAAGGAAAGAATCAACACTGAGGGATTTCCTGTACATAAGAGAATGGGCCAAGATTTAGAAAAACAACTCTTCGCAAAGTTTGAAGAATACAAGCGGAAATTTGCTACCGACTGAAGCAGAAAGGAAAGGGGTACTTATGCAATTCCGTGACCTTAAAGCCCAATATCAAGCCCTCAAACCCCAAATAGACAAAGCCATCCAGAATGTTCTGGACGAAGGACAATTCATCATGGGCCGCCAGGTAAGAGAACTGGAAGAAAGCCTGGCTGAATATGTAGGCGTAAAACACTGTATCAGCTGTGCCAATGGCACGGATGCCTTGCTTATGGTTTTAATGGCCTGGGACATAAAAGCAGGCGATGCAGTATTTGTACCCGACTTCACCTTTTTTGCTACCGCCGAAGTAGTTTCCCTGCTAGGGGCTACTCCTATATTTGTCGATGCCGATGAAGATACTTTCAATATGGACCCAGTAAAATTAGAAGAAGCTATTCAACGGACATTGAAAGAAGGTCGTTATCATCCCCGAGTTGTTATCCCGGTGGATCTGTTTGGTCTTCCCGCTAACTATCCGGCGATTAAAAAGATTGCCGAAAAATATAACCTGTTAATATTAGAAGACGGAGCCCAGGGCTTCGGCGGAAGGATAGGAGAACAGAAAGCATGCAGTTTCGGACATGCTGCTACTACTTCTTTTTTCCCAGCTAAACCATTGGGTTGCTATGGAGATGGAGGGGCTATATTTACTAATAACGATGGTTTAGCCGAAGAACTTAAATCAATTCGTATGCATGGTAAAGGTACTTCTCGCTATGACAATGTTCGTATTGGCTTAAACTCCCGGTTGGATACAATCCAGGCTGCTATCTTACAGGTTAAGCTTAAGGCCTTCATGGACTATGAACTTGAAAAAGTAAATCAGATAGCTAATGTCTATACAGAAAAACTTAGGGATATAGTAAAAACGCCTGTCATTCCAGATGGTTATTATTCTAGTTGGGCTCAGTACACTATTCAGCTTGACAATAAAGAACAGCGGGATGCCTTACAAAAGAAACTACAAGAACAGGGGATACCCACAATGGTTTATTATTCCAAACCATTGCATAAGCAGAAAGCTTTTGAGGATATAGCAAGCAATACAAATAGTCTAAACACAACCGGAGATTTGTGTAATAGAGTCCTTTCTTTACCCATGCACCCATATCTAGAAGAAAAGTCAATCGCAGAGATATGTGAGAATATAAGAAGAGGAAAATAAAAAACACAGGAGGACGCAGGCGTTCCACATGTCATTATGGATAAAATAAAAGAGATATTAAATGAAAGACTCCCTGCCGGTAGTTTTGCAAGAAATGTAGTAACGCTAATGACTGGGACAACTTTTTCGCAGGCATTACTGGTTTTAGTAGCACCAATTCTCACACGGTTATATAGCCCGGAGGACTTTGGTGTCTATTCCCTGTATACAGCCATTTTAGGGATATTAGCTGTAATAATTTGCTGGCGCTACGAATTGGCAATAGTTATTCCTGAAAAGGATGAAGAATCTTCAAATTTATTAGCTCTTTCTATTTTAATATGTTTTTTTATGGCCATCGTTACTCTAATAATGGTAGCATTATTTAACTTTCCAGTAGCCAACTTATTGGGCGCACCAGAGTTGTCACTTTGGCTATGGTTTATGCCTTTAAGTGTACTAACAGTAGGCTTATTTCAGGTCTTTAACTACTGGAGCACTCGGCGAAAGCAGTTTAAGAGACTTGCCGTACGTCAAATTACTCAGAATACAGTTACTGCGGTTACACAAGTAGGGATCGGAACAGTCTATTCCTATGGGCCTATGGGTCTGATAAGTGGAGACATTATCGGACGAATGACTGCCACGGCAAGATTAGGAATGAAGATCTGGAAAGATGAAGGTAGAGAAATATTAAAGGCTGTAACTGTTGATAATCTTAAAGCTCGATTGCTGGAATACAAACATTTTCCGATATTTTCAACCTGGGCTACTCTGCTAAATACGATTGCTAATATGTTACCAATATTAATGTTGGGATATTTCTTTAATTCTGCAGTAGTTGGCTTTTTTGAATTAGGGCATCGACTGTTAGCTTTGCCACTCAATTTAATTGGATCTTCTATTGGTCAGGTATTTTTTCCTAAAGCTACGGAGATGTATCGAAACGCTAGTGTAACAGATTATTCTCTGAGAATGTATTCCGTATTACTTTATATTGGGATAATTCCCATTCTGTTTTTAATGGTAGTAGGTCCAGAGCTATTCTCGCTAATTTTTGGTTCACAATGGTTGATAGCAGGAGAATATGCCAGATGGCTTGGCCCTTGGTTAATATTTCAGCTAGCTTCTTCACCGATATCAATGCTTTATTATGTGCTTGATAAACAAAGTTTGTATTTCATATTTTCACTTATATTGCTTATCATGCGGTTGCTAGCTCTTTTTATAGGAGGATTATTAAATAATCCATTATACACCATCATGCTGTTAGGTTTAAGCGGAGCAGTGGTTTACTTCATAAACGCAGTCTTTTTGCTGAAAATAGCTGGCAATAATTTAATAAAGATATTAGCAACTACTGTGAAGCCATTTGTTTTAGTGTTTCCATTTTTAGTGCCAACAATTTGTTTCAAGTGGTTAGTACCTGAGTCTTTGTGGAGCATATTGATATGTGCTATTTCAGGCCTAGCCTGTGTGATAGTACTTGGTTTACCGAAGAAAAGGATGTCTTGTGATGAATAATTGTGATTGGAGGGGGAAATTTTGTTTATTAAACCTATTTCTTTAGGACTGATTAGTTTATTATTGTTTCTCACCTTAGGATGTAATAATCCGGAGGTATGGCCATTAGTTGACAAAAAACCTGAGTATAAGGATTACGTTACAGAAGGCTTAAAATCTTATAAAGAGAGTAATATAAACCAGTTAAGTCCATATAATTGTGTAAAATGAAGAGCCAAGACAAGGCCCCTGGTTTAGAATGGTAAGTGACCAAAACAAACCAAAACCGGAGGTGACCTTGCAATGGCTCAATACCATGTTACCATCGACTCAGAATTACTTCAGCATCTATTTTTGTCGGATGCCAAGGATTCCAGCGTATCAAAACTGCTGGAATCAATC
>JAKPAB010000267.1 GCA_029779695.1 Bacillota bacterium
TGTCAAGATCTTCGAATATGTCAAAGGTGCAAACATAACAGGTACTGCATCCCCCAATGAAACCGTCAAAATAAGCGCTACAATCCTTACAGGACAGGGACGTACCTTTGAATACACGCAGTCAACAACTGCGGATTCTCAGGGCAGGTACGAGTTTACAGTACCCTATTCAACTGAGGGTCCGATTGAAGGCGAGACTCAATTCGATACTGCGCCTGTGGAACCCTACATTGTGAGTTACGGCAATACGACAAAAGAGGTTAGGGTAAGTGAAGAAGCTGTGTTAAACGGAGAAGAGATAAAGATCTAAAGAGAGATAAAAATCTAAATATTCCAGATATGCGGTCAGGACAACTCCTCACCATTTTTATTTTTCTCTGGCATTCATTATTTTTATTCTTCTCTGGCGTTCACCAGTACAAGATTCTTGCAGAATCTTGTAACCTTCAAGAATAATTCTTTCTTTTATAATTATGCGATTCGCTTTTGCATATACTTTTATATACTATTAATAAAGTTATTCCACATATATTAGGATGTCTCAGACTGAAATTGCCCTTGTGCCGCGTCTTTTATAGGGTGTCTTTTAGAAGACGCATTATTGTCCCATAGTAAATGGCTTGAGAGAGCCTGCCGATGGGACAGAGGAACAAGGATCTCATCGGAAATACTGGTATTTCCGATGATTTTCGTGACCGGCTTAGCAAAAACTGTCTAAAGTTCCCGAAAGTGAATTAGATAAAATTATAAATAAGCATATTGACTTTCTAAGTCAGACAATATTATTTATTTGATTTTCTTCCCCACAAATTATATATTTATGCAAAAATTTACCTCTTAAAAGGGATTATTATGAGTTCTCAGGATCATCCTGTATCATCATTGCAAGATAAAATAAGATCCAGCTTGCCTTATACCCTAGCAGTTGCGATAGTTGGTTTTATATCTTTGTGGGTCAGAACCCTTCCTTCAGATACCGTATTTTTACCTGGCGGGGTTGTGAAATTCGCGACCAACGATGCCTGGTATCATATGCGTACTTTATATGTCCTGCTTGAGAATTACCCCAACAGGATGTTTTACAATCCCATGACCAATTATCCTTACGGGAGTTACATCCATTTTGGACCATTATTCGACCAGATGATAGCTATTACTTCCTTTGTTCTCGGGATGGGTAATCCCAGTCCCCAGCTGGTTAATACCATAGC
>JAKPAB010000282.1 GCA_029779695.1 Bacillota bacterium
TTGAAATTTTAGCGATCGCCAGGATCTTCTTCTTGATACTTCTGCCTCGGTTGCGGATTTTGCCTGCTGCATCATTAGTTTCTTTAGCAATCCTGTTGACAATACGAGTAATGACTCGTACACAATCCCCAAGAAGATCAGCATCCGTAGGATAGTGGATGTTTGATTCAACAACAGTAGTATCGACTCTCACCTTCCGGGCTTTTATCTTTTTTTCTTTCACTGCCTTTGCGATGATAATCTTGTTAAGCTTATCAAGAGTATCACTCCCAAAGAGTTTGGTCAGCTTGCAAAGGGTCGAACCATCTGGAACCCTGGCATCCAGAGGTATGTGGCAGAACCTTCTCCATTTTATGCTATCGGTAACTCGCTGATGCAGTTCTTCGTAGCTGAGGGAATACATATGCTTAATGAACATCATCCGTATGTACACCTGCAAAGGAGTAGATGGTCTGCCATGCTTCTTATGGAAGTACTCAATGAACGGCTGTACAATCTTCTCGTCATTGAGGTACTCATCGATGATTGAAAGTTCATAATCCAGCGCTGTTAATTCTTCTGGAATCAGGTAATCGGCAAAGGAAATCTGTTGAATATCAAATCTTAACATTTTTTTAACCTCCCGGCAGGATTTCTCCAACGGGAAGTCGAATATATCGATTAATCCCGTTTGGACGTTGAATTTGGTTTTTTTGCTATTTACTAATTCGACATCCAAACGGGAATTCCTTTTGGTTGAGTAAATTTTAATAAAAAATATTTTAACTTTTTCAATGAGAACTAACTAGAGGGGTGGGGTGGCTCAACCCCTTTTTACACAATTATATGGACTTAACTGCTAAAGAAGCAGCAAAAATAATATTTGGGCACATTATACATAGCCAGGGAAAGCCTTATAAACCATGTTTTATTAATTTGGATAAGAAAAGAATATAGTCAGACATATGGATATATTGTGTAAATATTAATATAATGGTTTATGCTGGTATGTTGGATTTTATTTCACACCTATCGATGATACATAAATGTATTAAGTTGAACAGTGGGGGGACAGAATGTATAACTGTATAATATTTGATATTGACGGTACTCTATTGGATAGCGAAACAGCAGATCTTTCGTCGCTTCAAAAATTATTGTTCGAAGAACTTAACAAAAATTTCAGTTTTGATGAATTAAGATTTGCCCTAGGTATTCCTGGGGAAGTAGCATTGGGGAAATTTGGAATAGTTAATGTTT
>JAKPAB010000313.1 GCA_029779695.1 Bacillota bacterium
AAACAGGTGGAATCAGCGAGAATGTATCACTGAAAAAGGCCTGGAGCATCATGAATGAAAATGATGTAGTTATGCTCCCGATTGTGGATAGCCAGCAATTCTTAACGGGAATCATAGTAAGAGGCGATATTGCCAATTCATATATGGATACGATATCAAATGATATTTTAAGTACTACCAAGACACAATTTTCAAATATCATAGAAACAATTGATGGCAATATGATAACAGGTAATTCTCATGCATACCTTACCCGAGGAAGAGTGATCGTACCTTCAGAGATGAAGGCAGACAAGGGCGATATGTTTAATGAGGATGATCTGATAATCTGCGGAGACAACACGAAACGATTGATGAGCTATCTCGATTATATGCCTAGCTGTATGATAATTACCGGAGGCAATGAGGTAGACAAACGTGTCAAGGAAAAGGCAGCGTCTATACAATGTGTACTTATATCCACAGAACTGGATACATACACCGTGGCAAGAACTATCAATCAGAGTCTTCCGGTCAAGAAGTTTATGGCAACTGAAAATCTTATAGAGTTCTTCCCTACTGATAAAATCGATGACGTTACCGAAAAAGTAAGTAAGGTCAGACATAGAGATTTTCCTATTTTAGATGCAAAGCATCATTATATTGGAATATTCTCCCGTAGAAATTTGCTTAATCCCAAGAGAAAGAGAATTATCTTGGTAGATCATAATGAAAAATCTCAGGCAGTTGATGGAATAGATGAGGCAGAGATCCTGGAAATCGTGGATCATCATAGGATAGGATCACTGGAGACACTTCAGCCTATCTACTTTAGGAATATGCCACTTGGATGCTCATCTACTATTATATATATTATGTATAGGGAGAAAAACGTAGATATTCCAAGAGAGATAGCAGGGATCATGTTATCAGCGATTCTATCAGATACGTTGATGTTTCGTTCTCCTACATGCACAGAAGAGGATAAAAGGGCGGCGGAAGACCTGGCTAAAATAGCAGGAGAGGATAGCGAGAAACTAGCTTATGCTATGTTTGAGGCCGGAAGCAATTTCTCAGCCAAGACACCTGAACAGGTTCTATATCAGGATTACAAGACTTTTTATGCTGATGATATTTCTTTTGGAGTATCTCAGGTAAGCGCTGTTTCTAGAAAAATGCTAGATGATATCAAAAAGTCACTTAAAGATTATCTGCCAACGGTTCGTGCCGAAAAGAATGTTTCTATGGTATTTGTAATGCTTACGGATATTTTTAAAGAGACAACAGAACTCATATATGATGGCGATTATTCTGGCAATGTAGTAAGAGCAGCGTTCAATGACAGTAAGGACCTACCGGAAAAGATTTTGCTGAAAAATGTGGTTTCCAGGAAGAAACAGCTGATCCCTCCTATTATTCAGGCAGTTCAGGCATTAGATATGTAATGTAAATGCTGGTGAACTGATAAAAGTAGTGGAAAAAATATTATATATTAAATTAAAAAACAGTAGAACGAAAATAATATAAATAAATATAAATAGAAACATAAAACAAATAGTTGATAATAAAAAACGGGATCTGAGGCAATTGCTTCAGATCCCGTTTTCTTATTATTAGATTTAGAAAAAATATGTCATGTATTTATATACCGGTTTATTTATCGCCGTATTTTGGCGGATTTTCAGCAACATAACTCTCAAGCATATTCTTAAACATACGCTTTTCATTACTATCTAATCCATCGATCAAGGATGAAAATTCATTATTCATATACTGAGCAGATTCAGAATTGGAATCAGTGATCAGATTGGCGACATTACAATCATATAGATTGGAAAGTTTGCCAAGCATCTCTAGATTGACCTTGGTTATTCCGCGCTCAATCTGACTGATATAGCCCACAGTTACCTGAAGCTTTTCAGCCAATTGCTCTTGAGTCCAGCCATTGGCCTTTCTCTTTTCCTGTATTCTTTTACCGATTATCATGTAGTCAATTGCCATTCAAACACCTCAAAACATAAAAAAATATATCACAAAAATAGAATAAATCTCTTACAGATTTAGAATAATTAATTTAAAGGAAACTTTACAGACAGCGTAAGCTAAAAACAATATCTATAACTGCCTATATTGCCTTTAGCTATTGCTATAATTTGAACGTTAGTGAAAAAATATACTGGAGGAACAAATGGAAGACAA
>JAKPAB010000317.1 GCA_029779695.1 Bacillota bacterium
GATTCTAGCTCGCCATCGAATTTCACAATTCCATCGCGCAGAAGTCTTATTTTAGAATTACGGGTTACTTTTCCGTTTAGAACCATACAACCTGCAATAGTACCCACTTTAGAAATCTTGAATGTTTCTCTAATTTCTACATTTCCTATTACTTGCTCTCTGATTTCTGGAGAAAGCATACCTTCCATCGCTTCTTTTACATCGTCTATTGCTGCATAGATAATAGAATAAGTTCTGATTTCTATTTCTTCTCTGTCTGCCAATTCTTTTGCATTAGCACCAGCTCTTACATTAAATCCTATCATAATAGCATCTGATGCTGCAGCTAATAATACGTCTGACTCAGTTATTTGACCAACACCTTTGTGAATAATATTCACGCTGATTTCAGCAGTAGAAAGTCTTTGTAACTGATCAGAAAGTGCTTCAACAGAACCATCCACGTCTCCTTTTAGGATAATGTTCAATTCTTTGAAGTCACCTAGAGCAATTCTTCTTCCTAATTCATCTAAAGTAAGATGTTTCTTAGTTCTGATGGTTTGTTCTCTCTGTAATTGTTCACGTTTATTAGCAATAGATTTCGCTTCTCTTTCGTCTTCGTAAACTTTAAATTTATCACCAGCAGTTGGTGCTCCATCTAAACCTAGAATAGTTACTGGAATAGAAGGACCTGCTTCAGTAAGCTGTCTTCCTCTTTCATCTAACATGGCTTTAATCTTACCATGATTTTTACCCGCTACTACATAATCTCCTACTCTAAGTGTACCAGCTTGTACCAATACAGTAGAAACATATCCTCTTCCTTTATCTAAAGACGCTTCAATGATTGCACCAGTTGCATTTTTATTAGGATTAGCTTTTAACTCTAACATTTCTGCTTGAAGCAATACTTTTTCTAATAATAAATCTACATTATTACCAAATTTCGCAGAAATCTCTTGAGCTTGTACACTTCCTCCCCATTCTTCAACCAGAATATTCATTCCAGAAAGTTGTTGACGAATGTTATCAGGATTAGCGTTTGGTTTATCTACTTTATTGATGGCAATAATCATAGGAACACCTGCAGCTTGTGCGTGAGCAATTGCCTCTTTGGTTTGTGGCATTACATCATCATCCGCAGCTACTACAATAATTACAATATCGGTAACTTGTGCACCTCTCGCTCTCATCGCAGTAAAGGCTTCGTGACCAGGTGTATCTAAGAAAGTAATTCTTTGACCATTTTCTAATTTCACATTGTATGCACCAATATGCTGTGTAATACCTCCAGATTCACCAGCAATTACATTGGTTTTTCTGATGTAGTCTAATAATGAAGTTTTACCGTGGTCTACGTGTCCCATTACCGTAACAATAGGAGCTCTTGGCAATAAATCTTCTTCAGTATCTTGTACTTCTTCTTCAGATTCTGCTTCTAAATCTGCATCTGCAAATTCTATTTTGTAACCAAATTCATCAGCCACTAAAGTAAGTGTATCTGCTTCTAATCTTTGGTTCATGGTAACCAGTACCCCTAAAGAGAAACATGCAGAAATAACTTCTGTAGCACTTACATCCATTAAAGATGCCAACTCTGAAACAGTGATAAATTCA
>JAKPAB010000323.1 GCA_029779695.1 Bacillota bacterium
ATGACCAGTGATTCTGCTGATTTCCCGAATACTTTTCCCTTCTAAATGATACAATTTCCTGATATGCTCTAATTGGGCCATCTTAATCATTTCCTTTCCTCCCGTACGATTATCGTGTCAACAATAATCATACAGGATTGGAATATTAAGGTGGCCTATTTTTTCGCCAGCATCTGGCCTAATTTTAGGGTAGCATTAACACATATGCTTATGTAGAAATTACGGGAGATAGGCTGACGGCTTATATTTAGTTGCCCCTGGGGGGGATAGGGCTGCCCAGGTCGGAGAGAGTCCCCTCGGGAAAATAATTCTCACGTGCGGGCCGAAAATCAATGCTCACACAATATAAGCTATATTCCGGGTACCCAAACCCACATAGATATTTGCTTCAAATTAACAAAAATATCATTACGCAAAAATGTTAATAAACGCCTGTATATAGCCTACTATGTTCATTTACTTCTACAAAATATTGTGTTTAGAATGAACTAAAAAGGGCAGGGGAGTTTATATGAGCACATACTTTGGTACAGCACTTAAGGCCATATTAAAAGATAGGCAAATTACCCAACAGGAATTAGCAGATGCTGTTCATGTTACTGTTAACGAAATAAATCGACTTGCTAATGGTCATCATAGTCCAAATTTCAGGCTTGTAGAAAGAATTGCAGAAGTATTAAGGGTACCAGTTAGCTACTTTTCTATCCAGAATAAAGAGGACTATCCAGATGAATATGATGAAGAACTTAAGCGCTTTATTATGAATCCCGATAATAAACAGTGGCTTCTATTGGCTAAGCGCTTACGTGATGAAAATATGACCGTAAACCAAGTCAAAGCTGCACTATTTTGGAGAACAGGAAAAGATTTCTACAAAAATACATATTCAAAAAGCCCATGATCCTAACCCGGTATGGTTATTTATTAGCGAGTCTGATCGCGTGGTATTTGCCATCTCCCATATAAGCCCATAGATTACTTGATAGGTTATTCATTGTTAAAAGTTATTAGACATCTTGCTCTTTCTTAATCGGTATCAGATTCGCCTGAAAGAGCTTTTTGTAATGCTTGGTAGTCTCCACCATACTCTTTTGTTATCTTCACTAATCGTTCTGCAAGTATTTTGATAAGCGGATCAGGGTCAAATTCTGTGTGTGGGGGAACAAACTCTATTGAGACGGGTTCGGGGTCAATATAACTGCCTTTGCGCCTGTAGGTGACTTGTATCATTTATAACTCTCCCTTCTATACCGGAATCAATATCTTATGTACTCACTCCGATTTTTGTTAATAGTAGCACACCTACTCATGGTATATTTGTCACATTTTCCAACTTTTGTGTGCTATGATTTGAGTAAACAATAACCAGACCTGGAGGGATATTTCAATGAAACAATTTATATCGGGTTTTGCCACTTGTGCGGTTATCTGCGCCTTACTATTTATGGGTTCATCAGCGATTGCCGATTCTCCGATTAAACTCTTTATCGACGGAGAAATAATCCAATGCGATGTCCCGCCGCAAATTATCAACGGTCGAGTGATGGTTCCCGCCCGTTTCGTTGCTGAGCCATTGGGAGCTAAAGTCGAATGGGACGAACGTAGTCGTACCGTGATAATCCTGTCCCCAAATTACAAACTGCCTGGAGAAGAAATAATGAGCCAACAAACTAATTCCTTATCTCAGGCTAAAAAAGAACTGTACGCTTTAGTAGAGCGCTGCGAAAATGTACTTGAAGCAAGTGCCGATGTAATAAGCATAAACTCTAGTCATCAAGACTATCAAAACCAAATCGAGGAGATTACTAATCTTAAAAAAGAATTTTCTGAATGGAACGCACCTGTTGAATACCAAAGTTTACAAAACCTTTGTGTTGATTCACTCGGTAAAGCCAGAGATGTACTTTTGCGCGTACAGAGAGCTTTAGATTCAAGAAACATAACCGAATTATATAAGGCCCAAGAATCCCTCTATGAATTTCAGCAAATCACTTCTGAAATCGGGGCAGAAATTAACTCACTCAAGCAAAAAGGTTATCTATAAGGACTCCTTGCGGCTCTCCCTGCGTTTATACCCCGCTAAAGAGAGCCACAAAAGCCATTTTATTCCTCAAAGAAGCAGGAATTAGTTTTTATCCCTGCTTCTTTGTTTTCCCCAACCCTAATCATGATTTTCTTTAATTTAGGCTTCTTTCTGATAACTGTGTCCCTAACCTTGGCATTTTTTCTGTAGAATATACACCCTGCAGCAATTCCTCCTTAGAGTAAAACTGCACATTTCACTCCCAGGCTCTATTTTGAGATTTTCTTTGAGATTTCCAGAGCTTCTTCCAGCCAGATGCCGGCAAAGCCTTTCCTTACAGCAGACAGGCTCCAGAAGAATAATGCGTTGCTCGTACCTGTAGGCTCTTTGACGGTGAATCCGGTACTATCAATTTGTTCAACATATAGACCCTGAACCGGCGCGCCCGGCGTCAATAATGGAACCCAGGGCGTTAGTTCAGAGTCAGCTTCAACGCACTCCAAAAAAATCGCATCAAGGTTGATTCTGGCTACACCGTTATTTAAATGGGCACTACCTTTCTGGATGTACCGAACATCTGGGGACTCACGGGCATATAAATAACGATCTCCATAGTAAGACACCTCCCGATTATTTATTACTCGTAATGAGAAAAGTTAAGGGTTTAATTGAATTAGGCCTTTTTCGATGATCAAAAACTCAAGCAGTTCAAATATATTGCGTAGGAATGTTAATTATGGTATATTACGGAAAGAAATAGTATCTTAACGTAATAATAATCCTGCCCGCAAAAAGCACCACCATTTACCTAGA
>JAKPAB010000333.1 GCA_029779695.1 Bacillota bacterium
GTATAGTCGGTTTTATACAATTCGGCGGCAAGCATCGCCAGATGACCTCCTGCAGAAAAACCCATAACACCTAATTTCATGTCGTTCCCACCAAGTTCAGAAGCTTTATTTCGTATTACCTGTATCGCACGTTGCACATCTTGTATTACATCCGGATACTGGAGGCAGGGCACAATGGCACGATAATGAGTGAGGAAACCTATCGTTCCAGGTGTTCGGTAATCAAGCAAAAAGGCTGCAATACCATTATTCATTAACCATTCAGCGACCTTCGTTCCTTCCGCCTTATTACCATTCCAAAAATAACTACCCCCGGCACATACAATAATAGCTACAGAAGGTTTTCCTTCTTTCGGTATATACGCTTTAAGGGTTACACTATTAGATTTTATTCCTTTCCATATATTCATAGTCGTCTGGGCCTGTATATATTGTATACTGGAAAAAAGGAATAATATGATACCTAATAATATCCTCATTGTTTTACGATAATATTCTCATCACTTTATCTTTTGAGAGCTGATGATATTTATGTTGCATATCAGCATTAAAGTCTACCACGAAATACTCTTCATCATAAAAAGACAGTTTGGAATTGGTATTAGGGTTACATTCCAAATATATGATATCATCTATATTCAAATTTTTAGCTGAACATATCTGGTCTGCAAGTGATTTTCCTGCATAAGTAACTGATGACCCGGGATTTTCCTGATACAGTTCCGTTACGATCACGTATGTTTTGCCTTCAACGATTCTTATCTTCAGTCCACAACAGGAAGGCATATCCCATTGTCCTTTAAAATTGAATATCTCATCATAATACGATTGTGGTACTTTCATATCTCTTTAATTCTTTATATTTCTAACAACATCTTTGCCGAATGATTTATTGATCAATTTGCGATTACGGGGGCGATAAGTTCCTTCTTCCATTTCTCGCAATGCCACATTGCAGAACAAGTTGAACATCTTTTGTTCTTGACTTTCATCTGCATAGAAACTCTTCCATGCATAATCATACAATTCCTGAAGACGTTGGGCAGACATATTCTTCGGTTCAAAAACCACCTGACCGGCATTATAATGATTCCAGTCGAAATCGAAAATACGGTTTTGACGGAGCAAGTCATCATAAACTTTGGTGTGTGGGAAAGGTGTAAGTACAGTAAATTCTGCCAGATCCAAATTAATCTCGCCCAAGAAATCTATTAGGCGTTTAACATCATCTTCTGTCTGATTGTCCAATCCTAATAATATGGTACCCTCTACTCCTATTCCGTGATCATGATAACGTTTGACTCTTTCCTTGATATAATCGGACGTGTCGTATACCGCC
>JAKPAB010000347.1 GCA_029779695.1 Bacillota bacterium
TGTGACCACGCCATTAGCACCAAACGGGTATCATCTTTATTCTCCAAACGTTTCAGAATTTAAAATTCAAACCACTAGACCATATTTTAGCTGGACGGGTGATATATCTAATGCTATAAAAATATCGGAAGCAAATGCGGATTTCGATGACTTATTAGGGTCTAATAGTCTTCAAGTTACTGACAATGGGGTAGATTCAGACGGAACCCCTATATCAGTTGATCTGAGTAGAGTTAGGATTCGAATTAGTGAAGATGGAGGAAGTACATATTCCAATGATTCGTATACCCTTAATGATTTAAAAGCACTTCTAACAAGTGGTAATATTACAGTCCCTAAAATAGTTATTGCTTATACATATTCAGCAACTGATTCAAAAACGGATAATATTGGAAAACTTCCTAGTGAAATTGATGATAATACTGGAGCTTATGCTGTTCCTTTTACACGTACACTGACAAATGATATCCCAGATAAGAAGAGTAACATTACTGTTAAGTACATAGATATATATGGCAATACAATTTCCGATAATATAGTTAAAACAGGTAATTTAGGAGAGCCTTATACAACTGAACAAAAATCTATTCCTGGTTATACTTTTAAAGAAGTTCAAGGTTCAGCTTCTGGGCAATTTACTGATCAAGAACAAACCGTGACTTACGTTTATACCAAAGATCCGGTAGCTGGTGGAAATGTCACAGTCAAGTATGTGGATGGAGCTGGAAATACTATCTCTGACAATGTTGTGAAATCTGGAAATATCGGGGACGACTACAGCACAGATCAAAAAGCCATTCCTGGTTACACCTTTAAAGAAGTTCAAGGTTCAACTTCTGGGCAATTTACTGATCAAGAACAAACCGTGACTTACGTCTATACCAAAGATCCGGTAGCTGGTGGAAATGTCACAGTCAAGTATGTGGATGGAGCTGGAAATACTATCTCTGACAATGTTGTGAAATCTGGAAATATCGGGGACGACTACAGCACAGATCAAAAAGCCATTCCTGGTTACACCTTTAAAGAAGTTCAAGGTTCAACTTCTGGGCAATTTA
>JAKPAB010000351.1 GCA_029779695.1 Bacillota bacterium
ACTACTAGTTCTCTTCTATAGGCTGATTTTCCAGTCACTTCATTGGAAGCTGAGAGATTCAGAATAACATTAGCTCCCTCTTTGGCTAGCCTGATGCTAGGAGGTGATGCTACCCACAAGTCCTCACATAGTTCAACTCCGATTTTTAATTCCGGTACATCACTAGACGAGAATATCTGATCAGATCCAAAATAAAAACTCTGATTCTCTGTCTGAACCAATACCGGTTCCACAAATCCCGGTGTAAACTGTCTCATCTCATAGAATTCATGATCATTAGGAAGATTTAGTTTGGGAACTATTCCCAGTATCTTGCCTCTGTTTAACATCGCTGCGCAGTTATACAACTTTCCATTAAATAGTAATGGCAATCCTACCGCAAAAAGTCCGCCCATCTTGGTAGTTTCTCTTGCCAGTCTGTCTAGCCCGCCCAATGCTTTTTTTAATAATATACTCTGAAAAAAGAGATCTCCACATGTGTATCCTGTGAGACATAGCTCCGGAAAAACTGTAATCTTGGCTCCTGATTTCTCTGATTCTCTCATCAGCCTCAGGATGTCCTCACAGTTCTTATCCACATCTGCTACTATAACTCTTGGAGTAGCACAGGCTACCTTTAAAAATCCATCTAACATGGTTTCCTTCTTTCATTGTTTTTGATAATGATCACAAAAATCATCTTTAGGATCACTATTTATGATTTTATTCTTTTACTTCTATTATTAACAGCTTTGTTCCTTGATAAATTGCGCCAATAATCATATAATTTCAGCATGATTACACAATTCGAACACCACATTACAAAGAGCCTTAGAAGCTATTATAAAAGAAAGCTTCGTTTTCCGACAGTCTTTCTTGCATTTATTGCTGTAGTTTCACTCATATTTCCAATCAGATCACTGCTGTTTCCTAATGATATTTCAAACAGTTCGGTTGAACATGCCGTAAAAAACCATAACATCTACTTTTCAACAGAGTATAAGAATCTATATTTCTCAGGTTATACCAGAAGATTTATGGGCAGAATCGATGGCTATTACTATTATACTATGCAAAACGGCAAGTGTCTCATTATAATTTTATCTCCTAACTCCTGCGATATGGGCATTTCTCATATAGATAAAATACACTTTACCGGCAAGATAATTAAGAATTCTGTTTCTCTTCAGACCCTTTATAACAATCTGTCGAGAGATATGTCTCTTAATGAGGCTGGTATCAGTGAAGTATTCTCCCCTTTTGTACTTAGCGAACCTGATGCAAATGGTATCACCAGCGTATTACTAAAGTGGGGGATCATCATATCAACGATAATAGCCCTGCTTGATATTCTGTATTCTCTGTTCGCTATAGCTTTTCCTGTTCTCTCCCATCCTATTAGGAGGTTGATTGCCTACGGCAATCCAAAAGAGATCCTGGAAGAGGCCGAGGAAGAACTCTCTACTCTGCCTCAGCTTGCCACCGAGGATATGTATATTACTCAGCATTATTTCATAGAAAATTCCAAATACGGAGTAGCCGTTGTTCCTATCAGCAAAATCCAGTGGGTATACAAGTATTCCACTCTTCATAAGATACTTTGGAAAACCCTAAAGATTTCATATACACTTTATATAACTGCTGACAAATACATCTATATCCGCTGTCCGAAAAATATCAAATCAGATATCGATGGTGTAATTGATTATCTAAGTGAAGCAAATCATGACATCCTGGTGGGTTTTAGTGAGAAAAATAGATGTGCTATCGAAGACAGATACGAGTCCTCTTCTGTTTTTGTACGATTACGTGCAATCCTTATGAAGCGAATCTGACCGAAAGCTTATATTTCTTACAAAGAATTATTATTAATTATCAGAGAAGGCAAATCCTTTATATTCAGTTTTTTACACAAAATAAAAAAAGAAGATCCGTTGACATATTTTTATTATTACAATAACTCCATGTCAACGGATATTCTTTTTATATGTACATTTAAGTAACTATTTCATCCTTGCCTGTAGCCAGTTCAACAGATCTTCATATACTGTCTCTCGATCGAGCTCATTTAATATCTCATGTCTATCACCATGATATAGCTTGATAGATACATCGCGAACACCGGCATCTTCGAACTTTCTATATGCCTCATTGACACCAATTCCCAGGTTACCAACAGGATCCTTATCCCCTGATACAAATATAATAGGAAGATCCTTGTTGATCTTGTTAATGTTGTTCATCTGATTATCATACAATGTAGCCGATAATAGAACTCTGTATCCGTTAAGGGAAAACATATAGTTATCCAACGGGTCCTTGTAATACTTTTTTACATTTTCAACGTTCTTGGAGAGCCAACTTCTCTCCGGCTCTTTTCCGGTAACGTCATAATATTTATAAGGTGAGCTGAACATAAGATTTGCAACAAATTTGGACTTATAATTCCATCCTTTGAATGTCGCTATCAGATTAACGATCAAGCGTCCCATTCTGATAGTTACGTTTTTCTCTGTTCCAGTACCCATGATTATGGCTCCGGATAATCCCTTGAGCTCAGATGATTTTTTAGATAAAAGCATTCTAAGCAGATATGATCCCATGGAATGACCTAATATAAAAAATGGAATATCCGGATACTGCTCTCTCATCAGTTTAAAATTAGAAAAAATATCTTCTATCATTACATCTGCCGGTGAGTTGGTATGCATGATGCCAAGCTCGCTCTCATCAGTAACTGTAGTACCATGTCCTATATGATCATGTCCTATTACAGCAAACCCATGATCAGCCATGAATGTAGCAAATCCTTCGTATCTTAGAATGTATTCCTGCATACCATGACAAATCTGAAGGATCGCCTTAATATTATTGTCATCGGGCGTCCACTTAACCGCATGTATAGTTGATTCAGCATCATCCTTGGATATAAATGTATATTCTTCCCTTACTGCCATATAATCCCCCTCTTATATCGATGTCCGATTAATTCTTTGCAATATCACTTCATATCCTTAACTGTCTTATTAATAGCGTCTACACCACCCCATAGATCTTTCCAGTCTTCCTGGCTCTTTTCTGCATCGGAAAATAAAAACTGTAGCTTATCAAAAAGCATATTTCTATTTTCTCTGTCGGCAGCCATGAGCTCTTCGAGTGTATCCATCTCAGTCTTCAGACTATCGGCTGACAGCATTTCTTCCATACCGTTATAATGTTTGCATTCCTCTAGGTTGTTTTTGAGAAACTGGTCGATCTTTCTAATCTCTGCATCTTCTTTTTTAGAAATTTCAACTAGTCTTAGAACAGAATCACCTACTCTGTTAAATAACTCCATCATTGAATTAATCTTATCATCTGCTTCATCAGCGTGATTCTTATATTCTTCTGACAGAACCCTTAGTTTCTCTGCTGTTTCCACATAGCGTGTTCCTACATCGCCTAAATGTCCGGCCTCTATAGCACTGTTAAGTGCTGCAACACTCATATTCTGTGACAGCGCTGACATTTCCTTGATAATCTCGCTGCATTCAACTGCTGTTTTATCCACAGACCTCATAGGATTTTTAACATCCTCAAGTGCTGTTGAATAATTATCTCTGATCTCTGTCAGCTCATTTATCTTTTCAATGCTCTGTTCCCAGCGTAACTGCTCTGTTTCATTATTATCCTTAGAGCTTTTATCCTTCTCTATCAGAAGGGATAGTCCTCTCTTTAATATTCCTGTAGAGTGATCTATATCCGGAGCGATTGTTCCCTTTCCCTGAAGTGCCACTTCCATGTCATGCATCTCATCCATACGATCATCGTATTGACTTTTGAGGGAAGATATATTTTCCTTAATTTTTGATGC
>JAKPAB010000352.1 GCA_029779695.1 Bacillota bacterium
AATTCCTCATCATTCTGAGAATTACCATTATGTCCAAAGGGATCATCTCCAAATTCCCCCTCATCATCCTTATCATCTTCATCGATATCCTCAACGATATATTGTATCGGATCGGTATCCTGGAAAAAAATTCTAGCTGCCTCCGGACATGAAAGTGTAAGGTCTACCTGCTCATATATAGGAGTATCTGCATAAAATCTAGGATATTCAGTACATGTTACACACATCCCACCATCACCAAGAGACAATATCAGATCACAAAGATTATCCTTATTTAGAAAAGGACACCTTTTATTTCCAGCAAGTTCAAAATGATATGTTCCTTCACTCCCACGGAGGCTATCTCTCAATCTGTCACCAATTGGAAGTGGAATAGACTGATACATCTCGGCCGTATCATCATCTACATCGACTTCCCATCCTGCGCAGCATGTATCCGAGCATTCCCCTCCGATACATGCAAATTTACTGTAATAATTTGGATATACGTATCGCATTTTTCCTTCTTTTTAATTTCCTTTATATTTTTCTTTATAATTTTATCTTTAGTTGTATTTTGATAATTTTACACGCTCTCCACGTACTGTCTCGTAAAGAGGTCATAGTAATGACCCTGTTTCTCCATAAGCTCACTATGATTGCCCCGTTCAATTATCTTACCATCAGAAACAACAAGGATAACATCACTGTCCACAATTGTCGAGAGACGATGAGCTATTACAAATGAAGTTCTGTCCTTGGTAATAACCTTGATTGCATTTTGTATAGCTTTTTCAGTAACCGTATCTATCGAAGCCGTAGCCTCATCTAGAATCAGTATCCTAGGGTCAGATAAAAGAGCTCTGGCAAATGACAATAGCTGTTTCTCACCTGTCGACAGCATATCACCGCCCTCACCTACATCACTATTCAGTCCATCAGGCATTTTTTCTATTACGCCTTCAGCTGCTACCATTTTGATCGCTTCCATAATCTCTTCATCTGTAGCGTCAGGCTTGCCATAACGAAGATTTTCTCTTACCGTTCCAGAAAATAAATGAGGTGTCTGAAGTACATATCCAATATTATTGTGTAGCCACCCCTGGGAACGTTCTCTCGCATCTCTTCCATCTATAAGTATCTGACCGGAAGTAGGGGTAAAAAATCGACATATTAGGTTGACCAGTGTTGATTTGCCTGCACCGGTCTCTCCCACGATAGCAACGGAAGTTCCCTTGGGAACATCCAAATTAAAATGTTCCAGAACATCCTCATCTCCATCAGGATATCTGAAAGTCACATCTGAAAATTTCACATCTCCATATAGATCTTCCCAGTTTTCCTTTTTTGGATTAAATGTATCACCATACTTTTCAATAACTTCCGGAGTATCTGACACGTCTGACTCTGTTTCCAAGAGATTAACCAATCGTTCTACGTTGACCTGAACAGCGATGATCTCCGACAAAGTACCTATCAAATTCTGGATGGGTTCCATCATATTAATAGCGTATGTCAGGAAAACCGACAGTGTACCGATCTCCATAACACCATGCATGGTAATGATTCCCCCACGCCACAGTACCAGTGAAAGTGCAATTGATGACATCATCGTTACAAGCGATGTAAAAAGTGCAGAATAATGCATTGAATGCACTGCAGTCCTCTTCATCTTCATCGTATCTTTTTCAAAGTCATCCTCCATCTTCTCTTCAACTGCAAGAGTCTTGATGGATTTTGCTCCCGTGATCCCTTCGTTGAAATCACTTGTTATCATCGAATTGATCTCTCTTATTTTTCTGTTAATGCCTATTAATTTCTTCTGAAAAAATGTGATTATTACGATAGCTATAGGTACAAGGATCAGCACATAAAGTGCCAATTTCCAGTTTATGACCAGCATGAGAATAAGCATTCCTATAAGGTATGTACCATTCCAGACCATATCCATTATATGCCATGAGGTCAGTGCCCCGATCTTGCCAGAATCGCTCATAACTCTTGCATGAATATATCCGACATTATTCTGATTAAAATATGAAAAAGATAATTCCTGCAGATGATTAAATGCCGCACTTCTTAGATCTTTATTCATAAAAAGTTCTACCTGTGAGCAAAAATATATGGTAACAAAGCTCATTATTGACTGTATTACCAAAAGTGCTACATAAGTAATTATAAATATCTGAAGCTTGCTAAGGTCCTTTTCTGCAACAAAATTATTCAGTGCATATCTTGAAAACATCGGATAGAGAGTATCAATAAATGAAACCACACCTCCTAGTATTATCATAAATATTATTTTTCCCCTATATTTTTTCATATATGGAAATAATCTGGGGAATCCAAAGAAAGGAAGTATTGTCGTCTTGTCTTTGTCTTTTTCTGTACTTTTATTTTTCGTTGTTTCTTCGATCATAGTTGTGTTGTTCTCGTCCATATTAGTCCTCCTTTCCCTGTGTCTGAATATCGTAGATCTTCTTATACATACCATTTTTCTCTAAAAGTTCATCGTGAGTCCCTTCCTCAACGATTCTTCCCTTATCGAGTACGATAATATGGTCAGCATGCATAAGTGTCGTGATCCTATGAGCAATAAGGATCACCGTTGACTCGCTATCCATCCTGTTAAGTGCAGTTCGAATCCTGGCATCTGTTTCAGTATCAACTGCCGACAGTGAATCATCAAATACCATGATAGGTGGTTCTGTAACAAGCATCTGGGCAATAGCTGCTCTCTGCTTCTGTCCTCCTGACAGAGTCACTCCCCTCTCTCCTACGTAAGTATCATACCCCTTGGAAAATTCCATAACTGATTCATCAAGTGCAGCTATTCTTGCCGCATCACGGATCGCCGTCATATCCGCCTCATCCTTGGCAATTCCAATATTCTCTGAAAGTGTTCTTGAGAAAAGATAAGGTTCCTGAAGCACCAGACCTATATTTTTACGAAGTGTCTCCAGTTTTATATTCTGGATGCTCACTCCTCCAATTGTTATCTTACCGTTTTCCTCCGGAAGGGAATATAACCTGTCCAAAAGATACATAAGTGTTGATTTGCCTGAGCCTGTGCTTCCTAATATTCCAAGCGTAGAATGTGCCTTGATCCTGAAGCTCACATCGTGAAGCACTCCCGGAGTATCATCGTCATCTGAAACAGAGGAATCACTTTCAAGATTCTTATATGAAAATGATACATGAGAAAATTCAATATCCTGATCCATAGAAGTATCTATAGTATCCTGGACATCTTTCTCTTCCTCAGAATTCATGATATAGCTGATTCGGTCAATTGATACTCCGGCTTTACTTAATTCTGCAATTATTCGACCCACCATTCTGATAGGCCATACTAGCATTGAGTTGTAAGAAATAAACGCAATGAACTGACCTACGGATATATCTCCATTGACTGCAGAAACCGTGCAAAGGACCATAACCGTCAGAACCTGTGTCCCTGTAATCACATCGCCTGTTGCCCAAAAGACAGCCAGGAGTTTCATGAGACGAGTCCACAATCTGGTATAATTAGTATTCTGTTTTTCGAATCTCTCTCTTTCGTATTTTTCTCTTCCAAATGCCCGTACAACCCTAACTCCTGTTAGGTTCTCCTGTGCAATGGCCGATAGCTTGCCTTCCTCTGTATCAGCCTTTAAAAAGGCCTTACCGATCTTGCTGTGAAACACAAAAGAATAAGCTACTACAACAGGAAAAAATGCTGCGGCAATAAGTGTTATCCTTATATTGATTCCCATCATAAAATAAATTGCCAGGACTACCAGGATCACAACTCGCACAAGGGATGTCAGCTGAACTGACAGGAATTGTTTTACCATTTCCACATCTGAAGTACATCTCTGTATAATGTCTCCAGTACGATTCTCGCTATGCCATTCGAACGGCAAATGATCAATATGCGTAAAGAGCTTATCTCTGGTTCTCTTTATAAGTGTCTCCGCTCCCTTTGCATTGTAGTATTTCGACAAGTATCTTGACACTGCTCCTACGGCTGCAATTATTACAACAGCAAGTGCCACCAGATATAGATGCTCTCTTACATAATCTTTTTCGGCAAGGGCCGGAAAAACATTTCTAAGGATTGCTGGGAGATTGCCCTTAGTCTCTCCTATAAAATGGTCAACTGTGTATTGAATTATTTTAGGATTTATCATATCCAGTAAGGCAACGATAAATGCGAACAAGATACTGAGCATAAAGTATCCCTTGGCTCCCTTTAAGAAATAAAGGACCATAGATGTTCTAGTTGGAAATTTCTTGTTTTTGTCTTTCATAAGTCTGTCTACCCTTTGTAATCTTTTTCATTTTCTGTAGTATGCCGTGCTTGTTTCATTTAGTGATCTTATATAACAACTGCATAAGGTTCTGATAATCCAGGCTTTATAAGTTGCAAAAAAAGCCGTGGTATAAAATACCACGGCTCCTGAATTCAATATTCAATATAAAATATACGAAACACAATATCCCGCTATTCTCTTATATCTATATCACTTCCGAGGTAATTTATCTTTATTCTGTTATTGTTGTTATAATTAATATAGTTAATCATTTTATTTTACCTCGCTTTCTATTCTTATTTTTATTGCTATTACTATAGCTACTATTTTATCTTGTTAATTTTCATTTTCAACGTCACTAATTTACAAGCTTTTTAGAGTATAACATAACTTAAAACCAGTTTTCAACCTATTTTATGCCTTTTGGCATTAATTTATAATTTTTCATACTTGACATCTATCAGTTGCATTTGTTAATATACTATAGTTCGCGGATATGGCGGAATTGGCAGACGCGATAGATTTAGGTTCTATTGTCAACAGACGTGCAGGTTCAAGTCCTGTTATCCGCAGTATTTAAGAGGTAAGACGAAGATCTTCTTATAGGAGATAATCGTCTTATTTTTTTACGATTTTCTTTATAATCTATGAAAAACAAAATTCTATATTTTTGGTAGTTCTACCAAAAGTTCTACCAAATTCTTATCTTTTATTTCCTCGCAGAAAGTGAGGGATAAATCATGGCAGATAAAGCCATCAATTTCACAATTACAGCAAATGAATTATTGGCACTAAAAGAATATGGTGGTCAGCGTCTGTCTACTGGAGACAAAATTGTTTACCAAGTTCTTTGCAGTCATTTATATGGAAAGAAATTCTGCTATCCAAGCATTAAGACTATTGCAGAGGAAGCGGGGCTTGCTGACCGTTCTGTCAGACGTTCTTTAGTTCGTTTGGAAGAAGCTGGTCTAATCAAGACATTTGAACGAGTGGAGAACGGTGTTCAGAAAAGCAATAAATACTTTGTGAAGAGTATTCTTACACAGGCTAAAACAGAAACATCAAATCTGAGTTCTAAGACTTCTCAGAACAATTTGTCCGAGCAGAAAATGTCAGGGGTGACAAATTGTCCTACGAAGAATAAGAAAACATACAAACCTTGTATATACTCTACTAATTCTACTTCAGAGAAAAAGGTGGAATCTGTAGAGCATACAAACAAGGATGTTCGTTTTGAGATTATTGAATCTGACAAGAGTTATCAAATGACCATTGATCAGGATATCTATGCCTTGGTAAAGAAATATTACTTTACGATTCTTCGAACAAAGAAAGACGAATATATGATTAATGGATTGAAGGTTAGTAAAGCACAGGTGACAGAGTGTTTGGAATCATTAACCTACAAAGAGATTCTATCTGTTGTTCAAAATGTAATGACCATGACAAGACGTAAGGGCTATGTGATCAAATCAGAGTTTGGATATTTCCTAAAGCTGTTTTGGAATATTAAGCATCCGTCTGAAAAAATGGTTTCAATTGTCAAAGAGGATGCGAAGCTTGGCAGAACCAAATTAGAAACACCAAGCACAAAGAATTCATTCAATAATTTCCATCAGCGAAATTATGACTTTGATGAATTAGAGAAGATGCTGCTTGGTGTGTCAGTTTAGTTGCCTGTCATTTCACATCACATACTTAAGAGCATAGGCGATATGTGATGTGGGATGGCAGGATACAAGGGAAGGCATCGCCTGGGAGTGTAACTTCCATTGAGATTAGGTAAGCCATCGGCAAAGGGCAACGCCCTATTGAGATGCCTGACGCTTGCGTCACCCGTAGGGCTGTACTTATCTGGAACAGATAAGTACGAGGGCACATACTTTTGATTATGTTGCAGGTGGAGGTTAAAAGTGTGAACAGGAAAATGTTACAGAAAAGGAGGCAAGAAAAATATGGGATATAATATCGGAATGCCATGCATGAAATTGAACAATGCTGGCAATACAAGTAAACATTGTGGTTCGTTTGGTGGAGTTGCAATGGAAGCGTTAGAAGAACGAAAAGGACGGGATCCAGATATCAACCCTGAATTATCATATTTAAATCAGTCCTTTGGATTTACAACTGCTAAGCAGCTATTAGCATATTCCGACGAACATGTGGTCAACTTGACCAGAAGTTTGCATGAGGAAGGAAAACGAGGTGTCAGACGAGATGCTGTGCGAATGATTGTGACTATCTTTAAGCCTCCTGGCGGTCTTATGGACGCATTAGAGGAAGAAGAACAAAAAGAACTACTCTCCGACTGTTTAGAGGAATTTACAGCCATTGTAGGAGCCGACCGCATAAAGGCGGCTTCCATTCATTTTGATGAACTCAGTCCACATATTCATGTGTTCTGGGAACCAATGACAGAGGACGGTAGGCTCTGTGCGAAAGAAGTGCTAAATCTAAAGATGTATCAGACCATCAACAAAGAGATGCCAAAGCGACTACGAGAACGTGGATGGGATATGATTGATGATTACAATTGTTATGATGCAGAAAAAGAAGCACAGTTAAGCGCTAAAGAGCGTGAACAGCATTATAAGGAACGAGCTGCTAAGAATGGGCGAAGCTCTGCAAGATTTAAAGCAGAAGCATCTAGAGAACTTGTAGATTTGCAGGAACAGATGGATGAACTCTCTAAGAATAAGATGAAGATCTTGGATGAACCAGAAGTGAAGGAAGCCTTTGGTCAACTTGTTCATAAAGGTATCTTGGCAAAAACAAAGGTATTCTTATTAGAACATGTTTTGCCAAAAATCAATTCTCTAATTATGTATGATGTAATTGATGCCACATTGGAGTTTTTAGATAAAAAGGGGTTGCTCAAAGATAAGCACGAAGCGGTTAATGAATTATATGGTGCTGGAAAAGATGGTACTCATATTATTTCGGAAGAAGTACAGGAACGGTTAAAAGACGAAATTGAACATGATATGGTATGTGGTATGATGGAAGAACCTGAATTCGGGGTTCAGCGAGGACGACATGGACGGTTAAGATAAAATATGATACGATAGATTTACTGTTAAACTATCTTTGGATATTTTACATTTATCAAGGATTGGAAGGTACTATATGAAGAATTTAAGTAACAAACATAAAACTACGCTTCTATATGGAGTGCTCTTTGGATATGTTTTATCTTTTGTCTTTGAAGGACGAGTATATTTTCAAGCAACAAAATTATTATCATATGATACATCGAATCAGATGCTTATGGCTATGTTTTGTCACATGATAGGTCTATTAGCTACAGGAATATTAGTTAAGAGACGAAGAAGCACAAAACAAGTTATGTTTTTTACTATTCTAGCATGTATTATTTTAACTCCATTCTTTTTGTTCTCTAATATGCTTGTCGGGTATCTGATTATTGCTTTTACTTCTTTTTTGTCTGGAATGGCAGTGGCTTGTTGGGCTGATTATTATAAAGAATGCGTTCAACCAGAAGCACGTATGACAACCATTGCAAATTCGCTTATCATTGCGAACCTTCTAATGATACTTGCAGGGTTAATAGCGACCTATCTTTCAATATATGGCAGTTTTATTTTGATCTCATTATATTTAGTAGTCGCTTTATGTACATTAGTATCTTTTGATAATGAATATAGTTGTGCTGACATTTATGAATTACAGAAACTTAGCCACTCACAAATCCATACATTATGTTTGTTTTTTGCATTTGTTGTGGTTGCGACAATTGATTCAGGGCTTATGTATGGTGTGATTAATTTGAAATATGAAGTGTTTTCATATTTGACTAGTTGGTTTTGGGCTATACCATATATCATTGCCATACTTATTATGAAATCTTCATATGAAAAGAAAAAAGAATCATATTTTCTCTATATTGCTTTTTGCATGATTGGAATGGGTTTCATATTTAATCTGCTATTACCGTTTTCAGCAATTAGTTATATCGTCATAGATATATTCTTACTGGGTGCAGCAGGAATCATAGATTTGTTCTGGGCTTCAAAAGTGGGTGAAAGCTTTGAATATTTAAAAAATCCGGTAAGAGTATTAAGCGTAGGATGGGCGGCGAATGTATTTGGCGTTTTTATTGGAGGTATTCTTAGTAAAAAAGTAATTTCTTCAAAGTTCGATGATAAAGATTTAGTTATTATGGCATTAATTGTAATTGCTATATCACTTATCTTATTACCTGAGATGCTGAAACGCTTGTATCTATTGCTTGAGTCAACTAAATGCATTGATTCATATAAAGAGCAATCAGAAGTTCAAAAAAAGGAATTTGCGTGTTGTATTCCAAATTATGAGAATCTCACCAATCGTGAAAAAGAAATTTTACAACAAATTCTGCTAGGCAAAACTAATAAAGATATTAGCTTAGAATTATCAATTTCTGAAAATACAGTAAAAACTCATGTTAGAAATATATTATCAAAATATGGTGTGACTAATCGGGCTCAACTCATAAACATCATCTGGCAAAAAGAACATTGATTGACATAGAATCATCCTTAGGGATGATGTAATTAAACCTCCATTTTTCTATACTTAGTATAGGTCTTTATCACTAGATAAAAGAAATATACAAGAAGAAAAGGAGGTCTTTTTATGCACAAAAAGTATTTTATTAAATTTACTTTGTTACTGGGGCTACTAGTGATAATCAGCGGATGTGGAAATCGTAAAAGTGTGGATGAACCAAATACTGAACAAAGCACTACGCAAGAAAGCGAAACTATTAGTGAAGAAACTACTACCGAAGATATTCCAACAGATTATGCGTATACTACTACAGTTTCTATAAATCCTCAGATAAAGTTATATTTAGATATTGAAAACTATATTTTAGGTGCTGAGTATTTGAACGACGATGCAAAAGATGCATATGCTGATTTAAAATTAAAAGGTTTAATACTGGAAGACGGTATGGAACAAATAGTAACAGCTGCGATTGAAAAACAGTATTTAAAAGAGGGAATGGACATATCAATTACAATTGATGATGTGACAAATCAAGATGTAGAAAAGGATAATCTACTATTTGGAATCAAAGATGATATAAGTCAATTATTAGATGATTCAAATGTAACTGCGACTATTGTTGTAAATAGTGATTCACAAGACAACGAACAAGCAGAAATACAAAATCAAAGCTCTGAACAAGAATCTACCATGTGCTCTCGTTGCGGAGGCTCTGGAGAATGTGTGGGATGCCATGGTGGAAAGGATAAATGCCCTGCATGCAACGGTACTGGATACGAAACATGTCCTATGTGTGATGAAAATGGATTAGATCATGGTCAAACATGTGCAACATGCGGTGGAACACATCACTACTTATGCACTCACTGTAAAGGAGTTGGAACAGCCATTGATTGCCCTGAATGCGGAGGAACTTTTAAGTGTCAAGCTTGTGGCGGTACTGGAATACAAAAATAAAACACGTTAAACAGAAAGAGAGGATACAAAAATGGTAAGAAAAAGAAAATGTATCATAGGAATATTATTAGTGTTGTGCATGGTTATTTTACAAGTTCCATTTGCCGTATCTGCACAAGGAACTAGATCAATTACAGTTACAAACAATGAATCACATGGATCAATTTCATATTCCACGAATGGAACTGGTGATGATGCAAATGGAACAATCACAATGGGACAGTCATTTACGATTCCCAATGATGCAACATCTATTGATATTGCAATTAATCCAGAAGAAGGATATCGTATAGATTCCGAAAGTGGCATTGAAATAGGCGGTTCAAAAACGAAAGTAAATAGTGAGAATCATATTATTTATAATCAGCTCGATGAATTGGATCAGACTACCTCAATTAATGTTCTTATTCAGTTTCAATCTGATAATGGTGGAGAACAAGGTGGAGATCAGCCAAATCCTGGACCTGGAGATGAATCTCAAAGTCCAATTTCTCTTTACCTTGTTTGGAACGGCGGAACACAAATGATTGACGTGAACACCATAGAAAATCCGGAAAATATATTTACAGTTCCAAGCGATTGCGATTTTGACTCAATGAATGTATATGCAATTAGCGAAGGACAGGTAGCAGGAACAAATGATTTATGCCTAAATAAAACAAATCAAGCGAATGATACAACACAAACAGTCCGAAGCTGGCATGTTACAGATTACTGGCAACCACCAATATTAGATGATGATGATCCAATGAATGATCACCCAATTACAAATTATAATGTTAATTGCTCCATCACTATAGTAAAACAGTCATCTAGACCTGTTTCAATAGATTTCCCAAATGGAGAGAAAAAGGCTGATGGATGGGAGTTTGGTAATGTTCAATTAACTGATTTAGCCAGTGCAACTACTAAGGAAAAAGCAGTTATCCTTGAAACATATTATGAAAACTCAACAATTGCAATTGTTGATCCTTTTGAAAATGGATTTCAATCAATTGAAACCGTGGACATACCTCAAAATGCCGTAACTATACAGGGAGCAGGCACGAACTCAGATCCGTTTTCAGCAACTATAAATTCTGATTTTTATGATACGGTTTTATTTAAGGTAACCTGTAACAATGGTGATGTAAGATATCTTAAAATAGTTCGAAAAGGGATTGAAATACATCTATACACAAATAATTCTGGAGACACGGGGTATTTATCAGATACACTTCATGGTACACAACCAGGATGCCCGATTGATTGGTCGGATGGTACTACAACGAAAATAATAGCAACCTATTATTATGATATGTCAAAAACTAGTACTGACTTTGATATGATAGCTACAATTAAACACCAAGATGGAACAATAGAAATGAAGGTAATAGCTGGAATACAAGGGGAAGAGACATTATGCGTAGGAAATGGAACAAAAGGGGGCGATTACTTGATTTGGTCAGGTAATCCAGCAAATAAACCTTTATCAGTATCTGTAACTGCGGTTGCAACTGGCTCATTTTCTGGAAAAGTAACGCAATTTACTGGAGCTAGTTTTGGATCAGGCGCAGGTGTTTCGTGGAAAGCAGACAATGAATAGGAGGTTCCTTGATGAATAAGAATTATAAGATAAGATTTTTTTTGACTATGTTATTAATGATATGCACGCTTGTAATCCCTGTTCAAAGTGTGATGGCTGCTAATGTTCTTTCTGTAAGTGGAAAATTAAAGGACAATATGTTGACAGTATCAGGGACAACAGATGCATCAGTTATTGCAGCTGTGATTTGTGTTTATAATAGTGACGAATCTGAATTATTAGCGATGGAAAGTGTTTCTGTTTCCAATGGAACATATAGTAATGAATTTTCAAACAGAACGTTTTCAGGAGATACTTATATCGTTAAAGTAGCTGATTATGATGGTGGAACATATAACACTATAACTGTTAAAAAAGAAAATGATGCAGCAAATATAGATAACCCACAGAACACAACAGATGTTCCGCAAAAAACTACTGTTGATACAAGTACTGGGACTAAATCACCCGAGACTGGCGATACATCATATGCTATTGATTGGTGTATATTATTGCTGCTTAGCGGTTCCTTATTGATTATTATAGGCTCATTAAATAATAAGAAAATAACAAAAGTTTTATAGTAAAAATGCCATCAAAGAAATGAAACATGCTTCTTTGGTGGCATTCATTTATTCTTCTATTCCAGGAATATTAACTAATTCCTGTAGTTTCTTTTGGAGCACTGCTTTATCAGGCAGTTTTAACTGATATTCTGATACTAGCATCGGTGACATTGTTCTGCTCATGGAGTATTCAACAACTTCGTCATTTTTTGAAGCGCATAGGAGCAAGCCAACACTTGGATTTTCATCGGACTTTTTCACTTGACGATCAAGCGCTTCAAGATAGAAATCTAATTGAGATACATATCCAGGTTTGAATTTCCCGACTTTTAATTCAATGGCAACAAGACATTTTAAATCTCTATGATAAAATACAAGATCTGAATAAAAATCATCACCACCAACTTGTAAACGATATTCTTCCCCGACAAAAGTAAAGTCTCTTCCCAATTCTAATATGAATTGTTTCATATTCTCTACTAACGCTTTTCGCAAATCATTTTCATGAAATTTATCTGGAAGATCCAAAAACTCAATGACATACGAATCTAAAAATGGAATTTGTGATTTGTTTGATATTGGTTCAGGCAAAAGTTTTTCTTTAGATAGCATATATCGTTCATAATATCCACTATCGATTTGGCGTTGCAATTCTCTTGCAGAATAGGATTCTTTGACGCAAAGTGTAATATAAAAATGTCTCTCTTCAATTGTTTTCGATTTGGATAGAATGGCAAGATGATTACTCCAACTAATTTGTGTCAACACTGTTGTCACAAATTCATCATCCTTATATATTTCATAAAACTGTTTCATTCTATATAAACCTCTACGATTAAATCCTTTGATTCCGGGAAATTGATTTTGAATATATTCAGACATTGAATCTATATAGGAATCTCCAAAAGAAGCAGCTTTTGATTCGTTAGAGAGCAATTCACCTACTGCCCAATACATTTTTATCATTTCTTCATTTACTTTTTTGAGCGCATTACTTTTCGATGTTTCAATAATATCTGTAACCCTTGAAAAAGATAATTTCATTTCATCAGACATAATAAAGGTTCCTTTCTGATTTGTGACAACAGTGTTGACACAAATTATATTTACTTAATTTTCTTGAACAGTTCCGATTGTTTTAATTTCTTCTTCTCTCATAGGATCCGTATACATGTTCATAATCATTGCTAGTTGTGTAAAGAGTTGTTTGCGTCCTTCTTCATTCAAAGAATAGAATCCTGTAAGCAATTGATCAATCTTATCTAAGTCATCTTTTCCAATCATTTGCATTAGTGGTGTCATGCGATATTTGATATAACGCGAAACTCTTCCGTCATCAAGCCATCCGTCAAGTCCAGATGGCAAGCTTGGCATTACTTCCCCTTCATCATATGGATTTTGTTTACAAAATTCAGATATATCTACATTTAGCACATTGGCAAAGCGCAATGCAAAATCAAATCGTATAGAGGAATCTCTTTTAATAATTGAATAAATTGTTTGTGAGCTGACTTCCGTTCTTCTTGAAAATTCCATCACGGACATACCACGTTCATCAAGTACCTCTTTTAATCTTTTCCCATATCCCATCAATCAATCCTCCTATTATTGTTCTCTTTTATGCAATAAATTATATCATATGCATAAAAATTATGCAATTAGATAATAAATTATTCTATTGCATAAAAAATACTTGACATATTATTCATAAAGATATATTATTACACTATAATTATTCAAATGCATAAAACAAGGAGGTGAAGTCAATGTTAAATGAATATCCAGATGTAATGAGTGTGGAACAGGTTGCAGAAGCATTAAATGTTTGCAGACCATGTGTTTACAATCTCATCAAAGATTCAGAGATACTTGCCAGACGAATTGTTAAGGTATACAGAATCCCAAAACAGAGTGTTATTACATTTATTTGTGGTGACGAGAAGAAAGGAGCATAAGATTGGGACTAACAGAAAAGAAAGGTATCTACTATGCAGTCACAAAGTATAAGGGATCAGATGGTAAATGGAAAACAAAATTTATTTCCACAAAGATTAAGGTAAGTGATCATCGCAAAAAGGAAGCAAAGGAAATCGCAGCTAAGCTGATTGCAGATTTCAATTCTTCTTTATGCGGTGACCACAGCCAGCTTACCATCAGTGAGTATTCGGAGATATGGTTTGAACATATGAAACCAATCATTCGATCTAACACGATGGATTCATACAAACGTGATATGAATCGGCATGTAATACCACTATTAGGGAAAAAGAAAATAAACCAGTTGCATCAGAAGGATGTAGAAAATTTTATTCATCAGGAAATTCGTATCTACGATGAACGTGCAAAGGCACAGGCGATTATCAGGGCTGATGCAGAAGCAAAAGGGGAAATACCGAAATTTGCAGCACAGTTCTCCCCATTCTACAAATCCATTAAGAAGCATGTAAATGTATTAAGCGAGATGCTTAATTATGCAGTATCTGTGGATGATGTGCAGTATAATGTTGCAGATAAAATTGATAAGTCCATTTTCCGCAAATTGGCGGGGGATAAATTCAGAGGTTCAGCTTATACAATGGAAGAAACCGCAGAATTGCAGAGACTTGTTATGGGTACGGAGATTGAAGTTCCAGTTATGTTGGCTCTTATGCTTGCATTAAGACGATCAGAAGTGATTGGCCTTAGATGGTCAGCAATTGATTTTTAGGATAATATTGTTCATATCAATCACACATGCATCATTGAGGATAATAAACCAAAGTATGTTGATTTGACAAAGAATAGTTCCTCAAGAACAGATATGTATTTAGCGGAGAATGTAAAGGCGTATCTTCTATCAGTGAGAATGCATCAGGAAGAGGATAAGAAGTTATTTGGAAAAGGATATAAGGACAGTGATTATATCTGTAGATATGCAGATGGTACCTTAATGAAACCGAATTACGTATCACATAACTTTAAACGTTTCTTAGAGAGAAATCATCTTAGGGCAATTCGATTCCATGACTTACGCCATACAGCAGGTAGTACAATTTTAAATCAGACTGGGGATTTAAAGCTTACTTCGGAATATTTAAGACATTCATCAATTCAGGTAACTGGGGATATCTACTCGCACGTAGATATGGGAAGAAAGAAAGCAGCTGCAGATATCTTAGCAGCCAATATTGTAACTAATAATGAGAGCAACTTTTAGTAGAACTGGAAAAAGTTCTACCAAAGTTCTACCAAAAGTGCTCCAAGAACAATCCGAGAAAATAAAAGGAAAGACAATTAAATATAGAAAGAAATGCTCATACAGCCTGTAAATACAAGGGGTTAGATGAGATTAAAATATCATAGACTACAAGAGGTTTTCTACCATGCATAATCTTTAGGTTCTAGTGGGAGACCGTGCAGGTTCAAGTCCTGTTATCCGCAGATTATAAAAAAGAGATGGGCTTTTAGTCCATCTTTTTTTATAAGAATCGGAGCGTTCTTTAACCTCAGGTTCAAGGTCTTCGCTCCGCTCCGGTCATTGCAATTCTTTCCGATAACGCTGCGATCTCACTGAAATAATTCTGCCATCTGGTCTATTGAAAGCCAAACAGTATCATTGTTAAAGATAGCCTATACCTTCTTTAATCCGTCATCCGTTGTGTACATGACGATATTCGTATTCGGTTTATCGTTCAATGGCTGTATATCCTATTTTAAAAACTTTATATCTAACGCCATACCTGTAGCGAAATAAATAACTTCTTTAATACGTGGCCTTATAGACTGCTTCTATTTTATCAAATATGGCCGAGTCTACGCTGAGAGAATTCTGGTCATTATCACCACCGGACAGGATACTCATATTTAGTCTAGATACACCTAACAATCTTTCCACAGGACTTGTGTTCCGATTCAAGTACTGTATCTTTTCCGAAGGGAAATAACTAACCTTTATGGTAAATCCACCATTTTTTATAACTATGTAGCTGTCAGTGAGCCCAAGCATTGCATTTTTCCCGGATATAATGTCATATATAAATACCAGCATTGTGATAAATGCTCCTGCTAGAACAGGGATCCACCAGTAATCTGAAGCCTCAGCAGTAATTATTTTCGATGCAATTACTGTTATCATATTCCAGATTATCAGATTTTTGACTATCCTGTATATGAAAAATTTCTTGGGCATTCCGGCACTACTCTTGACCTCAAGCTTTGCCTCAGGCAGGATAATATCCATATATTGTTGTAACGATTTATCCTTAACCGGAGGAATCATGATCTGGCCAAATGCCTCTTCTGCTTCTCCTCCTACATTAAGTATTCTGACATCAGTGTATTTGAAGATATTGCCAATAAACGAAGTCTCATAAATCATTCCGTTGATCTTATCCACAGGGATTGCATATTCCTTTTTGGTAAATAGGCCATAGGATAAAACCACCCTGTCTTCATCTCTACCTACCGTAAAATTAAAATATTTGAAAATATTTTTTGCAATGCCCCATACCATTCCGATAATTGCAAAAGCAGAAGTCAAAATAGCATATATTCCAACGGACTCGGCAGTATTATTATTATTAGACGCACCGATACCAATAAAAATTGGAACCACTACTGCAGCAATCAAAATAATAAAAGATATAAATGGTATTTCCATAATTCCTGCCATTACAGATTGTGAAGAAGTCAGCCTAACGATTCTATCCTCTTCTATACCTTCCATTTCAGATACTACTGGTCTCGAAAAATAATTTTTCTCGCCTGTAGCATTATCACCATGAGCAAAACTAACCGAGTCTCCTCTCTGAACTGCAATTATATTTTGCTTGAACTCATAGGCTTCTTTTTTACCCAGGACAATCGAAATATCTGTTTTAGAAGCTGTAGAAAGAGAGTTTGTATCGATCTTCACCTTGTAGGTTCCAATAAGCATTTCAAAAATATTCTGAACAAGATTCACATTGGAAATGGTAGAAATAGAAATATCATGCTCTTTTTTGTTAATGGTATCCACCTTATATATCAGGAGACCATCCTTTATACTGATAGTGGTTTTACGCCAGGCGAAAAATCGCAACAAAAGATAAAACAGACAGATCGCAATAACTGCAAATACAATGATAGGAGCCTTACCATTTATCATCTCATCATTTTTACTTATATTCCTATAATTATTAAAAATCGTAACTGCAAAAAAAGCAAGCATTGCCCAGCTTTCCTCGAGAAGCTTGGACGGATGATTCCTCAGGACACCCATTTCTGTCCCAATTATGTTTTCATTATTCTCCGGCATGATTATCGTCCTCCGGGGATTCATTTATATCATTTTTTGAAGTTGTATTTTCCGTTAGTTTATTCGCTTCTACTGAATCATTTCTGGCGTATTTATTGATCTTATTTTTCAAACTTTCAGCTATAGCCTCTGCCTTTTCAATCTCCAGATAACGAATATCCACATCGCCTCCGGCAGTCGTCAGCTTAACTCTGGTAAGCCCGAACATCCTGTCAAAAAGGCCTGTTTCAAGAGATAATTTCTGCAATCTTTCTATTGGGACTATTGTCTCAACTACCGTTAGAAAACCTTCTCTTTTTCTTATCTCATCCTTGTTAAATGCATATCTATACCAGACACTTCTGACGAATGGGGAAATAAGTGCATAGCCCCATGTCAATACTATTGCAGCAATGCAGAGGTATCTAACGATTGGAGACTTGAGATTCGTCAGGAACAACTTAAAAACTACAACAATTATGATAGTTGTAATAATCGCTACAATCACTTCAAAAAGTAGCATAAGCCACTTAGCCTTGGGGTTGATCTTCTTGTACATATAAAACTCCTTCATTATTCATGTGCTGTCTGCATAAAAAGGCGCCCTTTGGGGCGTCTTAATTATGAGTCTAAATATTTTTTCAATCTGTCGATACTTCTCTCTCCATCATGGTATCCCAGCCAATACAGCCTTCCGAGTTTCTCCAGATTGGCCTCCATGGAATCAATTCTAGGTGAAATAGATGGGGCAATGACCATGACTCTTTTATCCTTTTCAAGTTCGATAAGCCTGTCACAAGTATTGTTGTATTCCTTGTCTGATGTGAGAAGATCATGTAAAAGGTCTGGATATTCCGCATATCTCTGGCTTAGTAGCCTTGCCTCTGTGGCCTTCATATCGGGATCTTTTCTGAATGTTCTCTCTCTGGTTCTCACGACGATTATTTTTTCATATCCTTGATTGATAGCCCATTCTACAGGAATCGCCTCAGTACATCCACCATCCAGATATTTTTTTCCTTCAACCACAGCCATTGTTGAAACCAAAGGAAGTGTGGCAGAAGCCCGAACTGCCGAAAGCATATCAACTCCTGTGCCCTTTTCCAGATACGCGGGTTTTCCAGTCTCACAATCAGTTGCTACAGCGATAAGTTTCTGAGGTGATTCTTCAAATGCCTCTCTATCCAGTGGTTCATCCGGCGTATTATTGTTATCAAAAGCATACTTGAATCCAAATGGAGAGCCATTTTCTAGCATTGCTCTTAATCCAACATATTCAGAATTAAATCTGTTTCGAAGGTTAAATCTGGCTCCACGTCCGATCTGACCTGCTACATACATATATCCAAACAGTGCACCGGCCGAAGTTCCTATTACCGTATCAAAATTGATGTCATTTTTCATATATGCATCCAACACTCCGCCTGCATACATTCCGCGAAGCGAACCACCCTCAACTACGAGGCACCCCTTGGTGATCTTACTGGAATCCGCTCTTCCTACAGGGATCTCATCGATACGGGAATACTGAACAGCTTTTCTCTTCCTTCGTAAAAAATAGAGACCTGTGCCAGCTGCTGCTATCAGTCCATATTTTAATAATTTGTTTTCTTTATCTGACATATTATATTTCTCTTTTTATTCATTCAAGATATTAGTTGCCGTATCCTCTATATATGGTGTCTGTTGGATCTGTAGCCATAAATCCAGAATACAGTTTCGCTCACTTTTTATCCATCTTCCCTTACATCTTTATACAACATATCCACATTAATGACAAGTTTATCAAAAAAGCCCTATCGATTCAAATGAATCCATAAGGCTATCTTTCATTTATCTACTATCTAATATTGTCTATGGATTATCACCTTACAGTTCTATTAGAGGTATATTATAGTTCTATTAACGTTCTATTACAGTTCTATCTCTGTTTTATCCTTGGTAAGGATAGCGCAAGCTGAAACCTCAGCTCCGAGATACTTTACCATAAGCTTTGAAAGTTCATCCAATGCAGTCTGCAATTCGCCTACACGATCAGGTTCAACGCACTCCATCAGAATGACCTCATTCTTGGTGTCATCTGTAACTTCTGTCCTAACGCCGTCACGCCAGTTCCAACAACGGCATACAACTCCAGTATTATCGTAATAAGCCAGTTCTCCTGGAAGTGGTGGATCCTGTTTATCTGAGCCGATCGGTAAGAAATCCTCTCCGCCCTTCATAACTCCCAGATTCATGCCACCATCCAACTTATCCCTATCCTCAACTCCAATGGGAAAAGCATGCTTCATAGATATTCCGTTTGTAATATCAACTGACGGAGCGATCGATCCAACCGGATTATCGTGAAGAACTCGTTTCAATAGATTCTCCATTGAACATCTGGCGCCCTTTTTTGTCGGGAATTTCTGATAAGCATCTCTCCATTCCGCTACAACCGGATTTTCCGAAATAGTGTCACTTAATAGAAACTTCTTGGATTCTTTAATGGCCTCCTTTAGAAATCCTTCTACCTCAGCTGCCTCGGAGTCAGAAAGTTCTTTGGACTCCTGAACATTGTTAAGGGACAGTATTCCAATTGCTGCATTTGGGAAAATATCCCAAAATTCTTTATCTGCTACAAACTTTGTCATGTTGTTCCTCCCTTTATTTTCTTTTTCAACATTTCTATTTTACTGTACTTCACTTGATTTATCCAGAGCATTCCATTTTCTATCAATCTCCGGACTTAACTTTTTTCCAATAATCATTGTACATAATATCGGCCTTCTGACCAAGGTATGAATAAGTCTTGCAACGAGACAATGTAGCATCATCTGGGAACGCAACATCAGAGTTTTTAATCTTCGGATCCTTAATAAGCTGCTGGGCTTTTAGATTGGGCGTTGTATATGTGACATATTCAAAATTCTTAACTGCAATATCTTTCCTTGCCAGAAAATTAATCCACTTCTCTGCATTCGCTTTGTGACGGGCATTCTTGGTTATGCACCATCCATCTATCCATACATTGGAGCCTTCCTTGGGAATAACGTATTCCAGATTGGGATTTTCTCTCTGGGTATATAACACTTCACCAGAATATATGACGCCGAGAGCCGCCTCACCGCCTATCATCTTATCACGGACCTGATCCACTACATAAGCCTGAACCAATGGTTTCTGGTCAATCAGCTGATCTGCAGCTTTTTTTAATTCCTTGGGATCTGTAGAATTAATTGAATCCCCATCTTTGGCCAATGCTACCATAAATGCATCTCGAACCGAATCCTGCATCAATATCTGGCCCTTATATTTCTTATCCCATAGAATATTCCATGAATCCACCGGCTCCTTGACCATAGTCTTATTATATAGGATGCCAACTGTTCCGCAGAAATTCGGGCAGGCATATTTATTTCCAGGGTCAAAATTCTGAGCTGCCTTCATATATTTAGGATCCATATTATTCTTGGCATTAGGCATCTTGTCCCATTCAAGAGTTTGAAGCATATCTTCCTTCTTCATCTTGGCTATCATATAATCAGAAGGACATATTACATCATAGGCAGCATTATCTGATGCAACCTTGGAATACATTATCTCATTGGACTCGAACTCATCATAAACCACTTCGATCCCAGTTTCTTTTTCAAATTCCTTTACAACCGAAGGATCTATATATTCACCCCAATTATACACATAGACCTGGTTCTTCTTGTACTGGAATACACCGCCGAACTTCATTCCCAGAAGTACTATAAGTACTGCAGCTGCCAGGACTGGAATAATTACGTTTTTATTCAGCCTTACCTTTTTCCCATAATTTGTAATTTTCTTTGCTGCCGCAGCATTGGCAATGGATCGCATAGTTCTAGATCCAAGTATTATGAAAATAACAACTACAAAAATAATGGCAGAAAGTGCATATATCTCCGGCTGGATTCCCCTTTTAACCTCGTTATATATCTTGGTTGAAAGAGTATCAAATCCAGAACCCTTGGTGAAATATGTGATGATAAAATCATCCAATGACATGGTAAATGCCATCATTGCACCGGATAGAACCGCCGGCATCAGATCCGGCAGCACTGATTTACGAAAAGCATAAAATGGCTCTGCTCCGAGATCAACCGCTGCTTCATAGACATTAGGATTGATCGTCTTCATTCGCGGCATGACACTTAGCATTACATAAGGTATATTAAACGTAATATGTGCAATAAGTACCGTCAAAAATCCCGTATTAAAATGCATCACTCTAAACAAAAGCATAAGAGAGATACCTGTTACAATATCGGCATTGATCATAGGAATATTGGTTATCCCCATGATCACCATTCTGCTCTTTTTATGAAGACGCATAAGTGCTATGCATGTAACTGTTCCGATGATTGTAGCCACTATTGTAGATATAAGCGCTATTATAAATGTATTGGCTACAGCATTTATCACTTCCGAGTCAGAGGCTAGATTAACGTACCATTTCATGGTAAAACCGCCCCACTTGGCCCTGGACTTTGAGTCATTAAATGATAGAACTATCATGGTAACAATAGGCAGGTACATAAATACCAGTATGATTCCCATGTAGATCTTCTCTATTCTTTTTTTCATGAGGCACCCTCTTCTCTATCAGAGATTGCCTGTATCACCATATTGATTATGATAAATATCATAAGCACCATCGAAAGTCCTGATCCCATGTTCCAGTCATATGACAATGTGAATTCCTGCTCGATAACATTTCCTATGAGAAGAATCTTCGATCCACCAAGCATTGTACTAATGGCAAATGTAGTAAGTGCCGGGATAAAAACCATAGTTATCCCACTTATTATACCCGGTCTCGAAATAGGAAGGGTAACCTTGAAAAAGGTCTGAACCGAGTTTGCTCCCAGATCTCTTGCCGCATTGATAACGCTGTCATCAATTCTTGCCAGTGAATTATATATGGGCAATATCATAAAAGGCAGAAAATTATAGACCATGCCTATTACTATGGCTCCAGGTGTATTGATAACATGAATATTGGGCAGACCCAAGAATGTTAGTATTCCATTAAAAACTCCTTTATTTTCCAAAAGAGTCATCCATGCTAATGTTCTAAGCAAAAAATTCATCCACATAGGAAGTATAAAAAGTGCCATTATTATCCCTTGGCTGGATAGTTTGTTGGCAGCCAATATCATTCCAAGTGGATATGCCAATAAAAAACATATCACAGTGCTTATAAGTGCGAGAAGGAGTGCGAGAAGAAGTGCCTTCATATTTTCCGGTCTCGAAATCGCAGCAACCTTTGATAATGTCAGTGCTCCGGTATTATCTGTCAAGCCGTACCATACGATCATTGCCAGTGGCACCAGTATAAATATCAGTGCCCATGCCAGGTACGGAGAAGCCAGAAGCCGGGATGTTTTTTTGTTTGTAACCATCTGTATTATTCCTCCCGAGATAATGACTGTTTACGGCGTAGCCGAAATCAACCATTCTTACATTTCTGCTTCTATCGCTTCCTCATCTTCTGATGCCGGTTTGTTCATGACCTGAATATTAAAGGGATCTACCATTATATCTACTTCAGATCCTTCTTCCTTCATTCTCGTTGAATGAACAAGCCACTCAAATCCTCCTGCATCCACATCCATTTCATAATGAACGCCCTTAAATATCACATCCTTGACTATTCCTGTCAGAGTTCCGGTTCCCTTAGGTACGAGCTCCACATCCTCAGGTCGGATAACAATATCCACCGGTTTGTTATTGCCAAATCCCTTATCTACGCATGCGAAATGTGTACCAAGAATGTTTACAAGTTCATCATGGACCATTGTTGCCGGAATAATATTGCTATCACCGATAAAATCGGCTACAAAAGCGTTTTCCGGCTCATTATATATTTTTTCAGGGGCACCTTCCTGTTGGATGTAACCCTGGTTCATTACCACAATGTGATCCGACATTGTAAGTGCTTCTTCTTGATCATGGGTTACATAGACAAATGTAATTCCCAGCTCTTTTTTCAGTCTTATAAGCTCGTATTGCATGTCCTGTCGAAGTTTCAGATCCAGCGCCCCAAGCGGCTCGTCTAACAGCAAAACTTTCGGCTCATTTACAATAGCTCTTGCAATGGCAATTCTCTGCTGCTGACCACCTGAAAGAGAATCCGGCATACGATGTTCATAACCATCCAGGTTAACAAGCTTAAGAGCATACTTTATCTTATCTTTTATATATTGATCGCTTTTATTTTTGATTTTTAGGCCAAATGCGATATTTTCTGCAATGTCCATATGCGTAAAAAGGGCATACTTTTGAAAGACCGTGTTTAGCTGTCTCTTATTCGGTGCAAGATTTGTTATATCCTTGCCATCAAATATTATATTTCCTTTATCGGGGTTTTCGAATCCCCCTATGATTCGAAGTGTTGTGGTCTTACCGCATCCGGATGGACCTAAGATAGTTACAAATGAATTCTCATGGATACTAAGTTCCATATCATCGAGAATCATCTGATCACCGTAACTTTTTGAGATATGCTCAATTCTGATTAGTTCTCTTCCCAACTCATTATTCCTCCATACAGTTCCTATAGTATAGGTTGGATTCCATATATTTATTTGGGGAATAATTTGGGATTATGTTGAAAATATATCCAAACCATATTAACGATCGGTTTGAACTTGTTTTAAGACCTATAATGGTTCATAAACTATTGTTTTTTAAATCTTTTTTCTGCATAAAACGCAGTGTATCAACTTTTTCTTATTATTTTCCCCTATGGATTCATAGATATACGCAACTCAATTATAATAACATATTAATTTGAGTTTGTATGCATTATTTCCTTCAATTTTTTTCATAACTTTTACTGTGTTTTTAAGCTCGAGGAAAAGTCTATAACAGGCGCACAATGGACTGTCATAGACTTTTATCTCTCATAAAATATGCTATCATAAACACTTAAAATGTTTGATGAATATTGATGTATTTTTGATACTTTATCTCTCTTTTGAAAACCAAGCCAATGCATACTCTGACAAAGGTTTGATCAAAGTTTTTAAATTAATGCCTGATGTGTTGACCATAAGGTCAAACCCCTCACGATTCCCCCATGCATATAATGAAACAAGGTTCTGATTAGTGGCGCGGGACTTATCGATCTTTCTGATTTTCTTTTCTATTTCCCGATCTGTCAGATGCTCATCCTCCGGTGCTCTTTTACGGCAACGTTCGATTTTGGACTGATTGTCAGCATAGACAAAAATTCTAAATGGATTCTCTTCTGAAAGGATCGCATCAGCTGCTCTTCCTACGATTACGCAATCTCCACGTTTTGCAATCTCACGAATGGCCTCGGTCTGCCATTTGATTATGGTAGGTCCAGGAATCTCCATGACCGGAATGTAATTAAATGTATGGCTGAAAATCATTGGATAATTCTGCCATGAATCACTTTCAAGTGCTTTCTCGATATAATCTGTATCCAGATTACTTTTTTTGGCTATGGCTGTAATAACTTCCTTGTCATAATATGCAAATCCTAATTCATCTGCAAGACGTTTACCAATCTCTCTTCCGCCACTTCCAAATTCTCGATTAATAGTGATAATTCTCATATTGATTCTCCCATCCCCGGATAAAGTCATTCTAATGATTCTTATATATCCGAATTAAATCTTTGAAACTGTTTAACTTTTTTCTAAAAATATGCTAAAAATCATAATCGTGAGAACACTAATAACAATTATTGTTTAGTCAAATTATAACATCTCTGAATGTATTCCAACAGTATAATTTTATTTAACAAAAAAAGAACCACAGTCTATTAAACCGTGGTTCTCATTAATATCATTATATCAAGATCTAAACAACCCAAAAGACATATTTGCCTTATCTTAGAACTTTCCGGCCCTAGCAGCTTCCTCAACTGAAACAGCTACTGCAACTGTTGCTCCAACCATAGGGTTGTTGCCCATTCCGATAAGTCCCATCATCTCAACATGAGCAGGAACTGATGAAGAACCAGCAAACTGAGCATCTGAATGCATACGACCAAGAGTATCTGTCATACCATAAGAAGCAGGACCTGCTGCCATATTATCGGGATGAAGAGTACGTCCTGTACCGCCGCCTGAAGCAACTGAGAAATAAGGCTTACCAGCTTCAATTCTTTCCTTCTTATATGTTCCTGCAACGGGATGCTGGAATCTGGTAGGGTTAGTTGAATTTCCAGTAATGGAAACACCAACATTCTCATGCCACATGATAGCAACACCTTCCTGAACATCATCAGCGCCGTAGCACTTAACAGATGCACGAAGTCCCTTAGAATAAGGAGTCTCGCTTACGATATTAAGTTTAGCTGCCTTATAATCATACTGTGTCTCAACAAATGTAAATCCGTTGATACGTGAGATGATCATTGCGGCATCTTTGCCAAGACCGTTAAGAATAACACGAAGTGGCTTCTGACGAACCTTATTAGCCTTCTCTGCTATACCAATAGCGCCCTCTGCTGCTGCAAAAGACTCATGTCCAGCCAAGAAACAGAAGCACTCTGTATCTTCCTCGAGAAGCATCTTGCCGAGATTACCATGGCCAAGACCAACCTTACGATGATCAGCAACTGATCCAGGAATACAGAATGACTGAAGTCCTTCACCAATAGCTGCTGCTGCTTCTGAAGCTTTTTTGCAACCTTTCTTGATCGCAATAGCAGCACCTATAGTATAGGCCCACTTTGCATTTTCGAAGCAGATACCCTGAATATCTTCAACCTGATGATATACATCAAGGCCGGCATCAACGGTGATTTTCTTTGCTTCTTCAATATCTTTGATACCGTACTTATTTAAAGCAACGTTGATCTGATCAACTCTTGCTTCATAGTTTTCAAATAAAGCCATTGTATATCTCCCTTCTATCATTCTTTACGGGGATCGATGAACTTGACTGCATCATCGATACGTCCGTACTGACCTTTAGCCTTCTCCCAAGCTGTATTGGGATCATCACCCTTCTTAATGAAGTCGGTCATCTTTCCAAGGGAAACATACTTATATCCGATTACAATATCATTCTCGTCAAGAGCAAGGTCAGTTACATATCCCTCTGTCATCTCGAGATATCTGACACCCTTTTCTCTGGTTCCGTACATAGTACCAACCTGAGAGCGAAGTCCCTTACCGAGATCTTCGAGTCCTGCACCAACAGAAAGTCCGTCATCAGAGAAAGCACTCTGAGTACGTCCGTAAACGATCTGAAGGAAAAGCTCTCTCATTGCAGTATTAATAGCATCGCAAACCAAGTCAGTGTTAAGAGCCTCAAGTATTGTTTTTCCCTGAAGGATCTCAGCTGCCATAGCTGCTGAATGTGTCATTCCTGAGCATCCGATCGTCTCGATCAATGCTTCCTCGATAACACCGTTCTTAACATTAAGTGAAAGCTTACAAGCACCCTGCTGAGGGGCACACCAGCCAACACCGTGTGTAAAACCTGAAATATCCTCTATTTTCTTCGCATGGACCCATTTTCCTTCTTCAGGAATAGGTGCAGGCTCATGCTTAGCACCCTTAGTTACAGGGCACATGTTCTGTACTTCTGTTGTGTAATTCATGGGAACTCCTTTCTCTAAAAAGACCTCGATACACGATTATTATTTTCGCACAAAATGATATAAACGTAAAGAGTGATTTCGTTTAAATTTTATCAAAGTTGATTAATTTTCAAATTCTATTGCCTCGGGCATCAATTCTTCCTGACGATAACTCCACCGGTCTTATATATAGAATCAGCCGGTATAACTCCTCTGACAGGTGACAACGGATATACATTGGTATTCTGGCAGATGACTGTTCCGGGGTTAAGTACGCTATTACAGCCTACCTCCACATGATTACCCAGCATTGCGCCGAACTTTTTCAGCCCTGTTTCAATCTCTTCTGTTTTATCCTTTACCACTACAAGTGTCTTATCAGATTTAACATTAGATGTTATAGATCCTGCTCCCATGTGAGAAAAATATCCCAGTATAGAATCACCTACATAATTATAATGAGGTACCTGAACATGATTAAAAAGAATAACGTTTTTAAGCTCTGTTGAATTACCTACTACGCAATCTTTTCCGACAATTGCATTGCCTCGTATAAACGCACACTGTCTGATCTCTGCGTTTTCATCTATTATCAGTGGTCCATGTAAGTATGCCGAATCAAATACAGTAGCACTTTTCGCTACCCATATATCCTCGCCTCTTTTTTCAAACTTTTCAGGATCAAGAGTTGCCCCGAGTCGTTTAATAAATCCGCCTATCTCAGGAAGTACCTCCCAAGGGTATGTTTTGCCTTCAAACACTTCCGCAGCTATTGTCTGGCTGAGGTCATACATATTACAGATCTTACATTCTTCCATTTTTTCCTTCCATTCTAGTTAGTTATAGTATTCTGCATTCTTTCTAAAAATAGCATTTAGATTTGAACCTGAGTACATGTCCTTAACCTTATTAGTCTTTTGATTTATAAATTTTTTCAATTTATCCATATATTCATCCGGGGTTATCTCTCCATTTTCAACCATGGCAAGTCCCTTTTCCCAACTGGCGGTGAGATCTGCATTGAGCAATGAGGCTATAGAATAGCTTACTATATCAAATATTATCTCTCCGTCCAGGGTAGGAGTCAGTATCTGTGTCTTCTTGTTAAGATTTAGATATTTATTTCTCACCAGCTTTTTCAGGATCTCTGCCCTGGTGGCACTGGTGCCTATTCCCTGAGATTTTATAAGTTCTCGAAGTTCTTCATCCTCGATCAACTGACCTGCATTTTCCATTGCAAGAATAAGAGAACCGGAATTATATCTCTTTGGTGGTGATGTCTCACCCTCTTTTATATCCAAATGTTTAAAATAAACTGTATCGCCCTTTTTAAGCTTAGATACCAGTGTTCCCAATGCCTCGTTGTTCTCTGCGGAATTATTATCTGCAGATTCCTCCTCTGATGATGTATTCTCAGCCTTGGCAGTACCTGAATTCTTTTTGGAAAAAGAATACTCCATCAGTCCCAGATATCCAGGACTCTTCAGGAACTTTCCATTGGCATAGAAACATTCACCGTTTACACTTACTACCAGAGACGTCTTGGCATATTCTGCCGGCGATAGGAAAATCGCCAAAAATCGTCTGCATATAAGCTCATATACATTGATGCTCCTCTGGTTCATGCCCTTAAGAGCTCCGATACCCTGACCTGTGGGAATGATTGCATAATGGTCCGTAATCTTCTTGTCATCTGTGTACTTGGTCTTATCTATGCCCTTGTACATTTCCTTATTCAGAATATATTCTGCTGCCGATTTGAGCATAGGCAGATTGGTAAGTCCTCTTATATTTTTGTCGATTTCCTTGGCTACGGCCGTGGACAATACTCTGGCATCAGTACGAGGATAAGTGACAAGCTTCTTCTCATACAATTCCTGAATGACATTAAGTGTCTGGTCAGGACTTATCTTGAAAAATTTGGAGCATTCATTCTGTATCTCGGCCAGGTTATATAAAAGAGGGGGATTCTTCTTCTCTGTTTTCTTGGTAATGGAATCCACCTTGCCCTGGAGAAAAGTCTCGTTCTCTCTTGTGAGACCGGTTATATCTATTCCATCTGATGACTTCGTAGAATGATCTTCTGTTATCTCTGGCGTATTTCCAGTACCATCCACTTTTTTTAAGGCTTCCGAAAATGCATCGGTGGAAGCATCTTGATCCTCTGATTCAATTTGACCTGGTTTTACACCTATATAAGATATAAGTCCCTTGGCATCTCGCTCTTCTTTAAATCCATTTTCTTTGTATAAAAGCGGTGAATTAAAGTATTTCGAACCTTCCTTGGCCTTCCACTCTGTATCGATCAAAGCGCCGGATATTTTTCCATCGGAAGCGCCATTACCTGTAGCATCACCATTGACAGAGCCATTGCCTGCGACCTCACCATCGGCATTTGATCCGTTTCCTTCAGGATTATCAGTTGGTATTAAGGCTTCACTTTTGTCAGGAAGAAGGATTGAACCTGTAACTCTATAAAAAGGTATCTTGGTAAAATCCCTGATCTCTCTTTCACGGCGAACTACCATACCAAGGACACAGGTCATTACACGTCCAACTGAGATAACGCAATATTTCTTATGGAGGAAATTGGCCATAGTATTACCAAACTTGATACTTAGGGCTCTGGAAAAATTGATACCCATCAGATAATCTTCTTTGGCTCTTAAATAAGCTGCTGCCGAGACATTATCATACTCAGATTCTGGCCTGGCATCTCTGATACCTCTTTTAATCTCATCCTCAGTCTGTGAATCTATCCATACTCGTCTCTCGTCCTTGCCGTGAACATCTGCCATCTGGTGAACCAGACGGTAGATATACTCCCCCTCTCGTCCAGAGTCAGTACATACGTAGATTCTCTCCACATCCTCACGGTTTAATAGACCTGATACGATATCAAACTGTTTTTTTACGTCAGGTATGACCTCATATTTAAATTCCTGTGGAATAAACGGAAGTGTCTCCATTCTCCACTTTTTATATTTTTCGTCGTATACATCAGGATAACTCATAGTTACCAGATGGCCCACGCACCATGTCACAACCAGGTTTTCACTCTCAATATACCCATCGTGATTACTCATCTTTTCATGAAAAACCTTGGCAAATTCTCTGGCGACGCTGGGTTTTTCGGCAATAAACAGTTTTTTACCCATTAATTACTTTCTAAATTCTGTATATAATTTCTACAGTTCCTTCATATCCACAAGTATCACACTACTGTCCTGTCTGGAAAGTTCCACCAGCCTTGGATCAAAATTCGTAGCAGAAAAGAGATATACAGCCTTGGCCTTGATCCTGGCCTGTTCCATATTCACTAGAAGATTCTGATAATCTTCATATGGGAAAACAGCCTTGTCATAATTGGCCTTGGCGATAATATTATTTCTGACGGAGTCCTGACCGATCACATCTATCGTACCGTTTTTTCCAACCCAGGTTCCTTTTCTGATGATCGTGATCGGCATCTTGCCCATCATGTTCAAAATATCGAGATACTCCTGACAAACCTCAACAAATGTGCCTTCCAGATATCTTTCCAGCTCCGGATTGATAAATCTGTTATAAAATTCCTCCGGCTCCATCGAAAAGAGCAGTGATATATGAGGATAGATGAATCTGAAGTAGAAATCAAGATAATGATTCTTTATCCTGTATATTCCCTTTTTGGCATTATCCCATCCGCCGGTGTCAAAAGATACTACCTTTTGAACTGCATCAAGTGCCTCAAGATTTTTAAGATATACAATTAATTTTGCTCTTGAATAGCCAGTATCATTATAAATATCGTTAAGCTTTTCATTGCCTCTTGCCATGGAACATAATATGGTTTCATAACCGGAGAGTTCACGAAGCTCTGATGACAAAAGCTCTCTTGCTGCATTATGCAAGGGACCTCTAGTATTCAGCATTGTATTTATAACATTTTCCTTCACAGATTTTTTTCTGTTCCACAGATTCAGATAATCGGAATTACCGCCGAGTATTCCGTATGTCCTTACTGCTTCTTTAACCGAATAATCAGGAAAAGCACGGACAATATCCAGGAAAGGGATCTGACCAAGCTCGATCCTCTCATCCGTATATTTTTCCAACTCCTTAATTCCCTTATCAGTTTCACCTGCAATATGGCTCAGTTCGTTAACTACAAGGATGATCATAACATCTGAGCCGAATCCCTTTGATCCTTTTGCAGTATAAAGGTCGTTACATAGCTTGGAATCCTGTTTGATGGCATTTTGAAAATCATCTACAATAAAAACAAGCTTGGGCTCTCTGTTTGCTCTTATTCTTTTAAATATACCCCCGAATGGTTCTGCTAAACCTATAGACAGATTAAATCGGCCTGCTATATCAGACTTGATCCTGTCATTCTGCTTAGATTCACTTACATCAGGCACGATGGTATAAAAAAATTCCTTATCTCTCGTAAACTGTCTAAGCAGATCTCTGGTACCACTGACTCTGGTTCCGTATAGGAGCACGATCTGGTTCCCCTCTGTCTTGTACAATTGTCCAAGTTTTTTTATTTCGGCGGTACGAACTACCATCTTTTTCTCCTTGTTCTGTTACTCATTCCTGCAATTTTTCAAGTTACTTTTATAAAATTCAAAACGAACAATTAAAATATTACTATTTAATCTACTGATTTAAGTGCATCCGACATATTGATGCTGCACACTTTTTTCCTCATAAATATTCTCATCATAAATGAAAATAACATTGTAAGGGCAAAGGCAGCTATAAATGAATCTGTACTTATATCCTTGACCATAACTATTGATGTGGTGCTGATATTATCCAGTATAAAATCAAATAATAATTTACCTAATATCATTCCAACAAGCGCACCAATTCCTGCCAGAATATTATTTTCTCGAAACACATAAGTGAGAAGCTCATGATCTCTGAATCCCAAGACCTGAATAGTCGCGATTTCTCGTCTTCTCTCAGTTAGATTTATATTGGTTAAATTATATATAACCACAAATGCCAGCATTCCTGCCGCAACAATTACTACTACGATTATCAGATTAATGGCATTCATCGATGAGTTAAACTGATCTCTCAGGTTGTTTTTCTCTGAAAGAGAGGACACATACTCAAGAGAAAGGATATTTGCTGTTATCGTATCTTCACTTTTCTGCTCGGGATACAATAAATATGCAGCATTGATATTGTCCGTACCGAAAATATCTATAGCATCCTTTTCATTGATAAATAGCCCATTTCCGAGATAGTTCTTATATATGCCTGATACCTTTAAGCTTGTTTTTTTATCTGCATCATCACCAAAAACCTTTAGTGAGTCTCCAACCTTGACTTTATTCTTTCTGGCATATCCCATGTCTATAAGAATCTCTCCCTTTTTAGGAAGATCTAATTTTTTTCCATCCTCAGAAACGAAATCGATAAACTGAAGTATATTTATATCCTCAGTATCTTTGTCACCATACATTCCATTTGAGACAACAGATCTCATGATCATTTCCTCATCGCTCTTAGCCTTGACTATTGTTCCAAGATGCGATGACAAAAATGCGATCTTTGAAATCTCATTATCGGTTGATTTTTCCAGCTTATCAAATAATTCGTAAGCTTCTGTTCCAGATGCCGGATATTCCTTGGAGAAATTGGCCTCTGCGTCATATCTAAATACTCCATCATCACTATATTGAAGCTCTGACAATAGAGGAAATGCACGCCTGATCCCAAATCCTGCCACCATAAGTGCCGTACATCCTGCGATTCCTATTATCATCATGGCGGAACGCACCTTGTATCTGAATAGATTTCTAAAAGATACCTTATGTAAAAATCCTAAATTTTTCCATACAAAGCCGATCTTTTCCAGTAGGATCTTCTTCCCTGCCTTGGGAGCCCTTTGCATAATAAGTTCGGCCGGAGTATTTATAAGTTCCCGTCCTCCGATGAAAATGGTGATTCCTGCTGTTACCAATATCGATATAGCGAGGCAAAACATAAAGAGCAGGGTATCCCCTGAGAAAATAACTCTGTCAGGTAACTCATATACACTTCCATATCCCAACCATACTGCGTATGGGATCAGTCGTCTCCCTATTTCTATTCCTAGGAACCAGCCCATTATCCCAGCACTTCCCGAATATATAAAGTATTTCATTAGAATAGCTGAACTTCTGTATCCCATTGAGAGTAGCACTCCCATATGAAGTCGCTCTTCCTCCATCATTCGAGACATGGTAGATGCAGACACCAGTGCTGCAACCAGGAAGAAAAATGCAGGGAATACTTTGGCGATGGCACTTACTATTGAGACATCATTTTCAAAGCTCTTGTATCCTGCATTGGTACTTCTATCAAGCGATATTATCTTTGGCTCTGGAACTGTATTGGCTGGAACCATATTGGATGCAGCCATAGCTATAGCATCCTTATAATACTTATCTGCAGAGCTACGAGCCTCTGAAACAGCTGATGCTTTCCGTGAGCTTACAGATCTTTTGTACTCATTAGAATATATCTTGCCCTTAGTATCAAGGTCTATGTAACATCCATAGTATCTGCTCCCTGTAAAATTTTTTTCAGGACATATTATAAATCCTGCGATATCTCCATTTCCTACCTCTGTGGATCCTCTTAGCTTGGATAGATATAATGGGCTCTTCGCCACTCCTGTAATGGTAAGAGTGTGATTCTTCAGAGCTTTTTTTATAGATACATCCGTACTTTCTCCCTGGATCTTTAATTTTTTACCTATGTCGCCCTTGGTAAAAACCTTGGAATCCACCAGGCATTCATCTGCCTTTTCAGGCATTCTCCCGGATACTAGATCCGGTTCATTAATGCCCTTTGTATAAGACATAACATGATATGCTTTATCATCTTTATTGATACCTGCCAATACATCTACACTGTAATAACCCTTAGCATCTTTAACATATTTTGCAGAATCAATGGCTCTTAGATCCTCTTCGGAAAATCCATAGCCTGACATAAGCTCTACATCATATAGGTTATTATCCGAGAAATATCCATCTACTGAATCTGTCATCACAAGTTCTGTGATCGACAGACCTGCGTAAAATCCCACGCCAAGAAGCACAATAAGAATGATCGATACATATCTGCCAAAGCTGTCCCGTATGCTTCGAAAGGTATTTTTCAATAATCCTCTTGTCATATTATCACCACTCCAATTCTGAAACAGGGACAGGGTTCTGATTGATCGTAGATCCGGCATTTTTACCGTTCTTGACTAGAATCACCTGATCTGCCATTTCTGTAAGAGCATGGTTATGAGTGACGATAATGACCGTCATATTATTCTTTCTGCTGGTATCCTCCAGTAATTGCAATATCTGTTTTCCGGTCTGATAATCCAGCGCACCTGTCGGCTCATCACATAGTAAGAGCTTGGGATTTTTTGCCAAGGCCCTTGCAATGGACACTCTTTGTTGTTCGCCTCCTGATAGCTGTGCCGGAAAGTTCTGCATTCTTTCTTCCAGTCCTACTTCGCTCAATACCAATTCCGGTTGAAAAGGATCGTTCGTAAGCTGTGTAGCAATTTCCACATTTTCAAGAGCTGTTAGATTCGGTATCAGATTATAGAATTGAAAAATAAATCCTACATCGTTTCTCCTGAATTCCGTCAGTTCTTTCTTGGAATAATTAGAAATATCTACACCATCAACGGTAACCGTTCCCTTGGACAGCCTGTCCATTCCACCGAGAATGTTCAGAAGCGTGGTCTTACCGGCCCCGGACTGTCCTACTATGACAGTTATAGAGCCTTTCTTTATGGAAAAATCCATTTCGTCCAAGGCCTTGACCCGGACTTCACCGCTTTTATATATCTTGGATACTTTTTTAAAGCGAATAAAATCTTCCATGGCAGCTTCTTTCCCGGAGGTCACTAGCTCCGCAAAAACAACCTATCATAATCCCTTGCCTCATATTTGGGGTTATATATCTATTATTTTTTTGTAATATATCCCTTTTCCATGAGTAGTTCTGCCAATAGCACACCGCCGCCGGCAGCTCCTCTTATGGTATTGTGTGATAGTCCTACAAACTTCCAGTCGAATACAGTATCTTCTCTCAGTCTTCCAATGGAAATTCCCATTCCATTTTCATAATTCACATCCAGTGATACCTGAGGCCTGTTATCATCTTCCATATACTGGATAAAATGCTTGGGAGCTGAAGGAAGTCCTAATTTTTGTGGTTCACCGCTATAATTCTTCAATGCTGCTATCAATTCATCCTTGGAAGGATTTTTGTCAAAATCAACAAAAGCAGCTGCTGTATGGCCATATAGAACAGGAACACGGATACACTGAGATGTAATTGTCATATCCCTAGACGGAACAATCTCTCCATCCTCTATGCTTCCAAAGATTCTAAGAGGTTCCTTCTCACTTTTTTCTTCTTCGCCACCAATAAAAGGAATGATGTTACCTTCCATTTCAGGCCAATCCTTAAATGTCTTGCCTGCTCCTGAAATCGCCTGATATGTAGTAACTACAACTGTTTTCGGTTTAAATTCTCTCCATGCTGCCAGCGCCGGAGCATAGGATTGAATAGAGCAATTAGGCTTGACAGCTACAAATCCTTTTTCCGTTCCGAGTCTATTTCTCTGATATTCTATTACATCAATATGCTGTGGATTAATCTCGGGCACAACCATAGGAACATCTGGAGTCCAGCGATGAGCACTGTTATTAGAAACAACAGGTGTCTCTGTCATGGCATAAGCATCTTCGATGGCACGGATCTCATCCTTAGTCATGTCTACTGCACTAAAGACAAAATCTACATCTTTTGAAACTTCATCTACTTCATTAACATTTTTAAGTACCAGATTTCTGACACTGTCCGGAATATCACTTTCCATCTTCCAGCGTCCAGAAACTGCCTCTTCATAAGTCTTACCGGCACTTCTAGGACTGGCAGCAACTACTGTGACCTCAAACCAGGGGTGATTCCTGAGAAGATCAATAAATCTCTGACCTACCATTCCTGTAGCGCCTAGCACTGCAACGTGTAGTTTTTCCATGTTGAGTCTCCTTTTCTTTTATTTCTCTTTTTCTTTTCCTTTTTCCTTTTATTTCCTATATTTTAATTCTCTATCTTAATTCTATTTTCTGAGTCTTCTGTCTATCTCTTTCAGCCTTGGAAAATACACATCCACAATAGTCCTGACGATAGAGTTCATACTCTTTTGACAGCTCAATGGATCTCAGATAGCCTCCCTTTTTTCTAAATTCTGATGGCAGAAATTTGACTCTGTATTTTTCGGCCGCACTACGGCCTATGTCATTCAGTCTCACCGGATCCTTCATTGGACTAATAGTCAGAGTGGTCGTAAAATATTCCAATCCTAGCTCAGCGCACATTCTTGCTGCTTCTGATAATCGTAATTCAAAGCACTTCGTGCAGCGAATGCCACCCTCCGGTTCTTTTTCCATTCCCTTGATCACCTCAAGATATTTGTCAGGTTCGTATCTGCCTTCCAAAAATTTAATTTTGTTTTTAACAGGCATCCTCTGGATCAGATGTTCTAATTCCTCAGTTCTTCTGATATACTCAGCCTCAGGCTGAATATTGGGATTATAATAAAAATCTGTTATGTCAAAATACTCGGACAGATACTCTAATACATAGCTGCTGCAAGGTGCGCAACATGAATGTATCAAAAGCGAAGGAACTCTTCCGTCTTTAGTTATTTTATCTATTTCTTTATCTAAGATTTTCTGATAATTGACCTTATTTTGAACCTGGCTCAATTTTAATACCTCTTACAAAAAATATGATCGACCTCAATCATCGTATCTCTTTGCCATGATCTCAATAATAAGTCCTACCAGATAAAGTGCTGCCATGAGAACCATAAATACAGACTTGCCAATATAAAAACCAGCCGCTGCCTGAATGATGATGATAACAGCATGGATCCAAACAGGAATCCTATCTAATAGATTGACCAGCAGAATCTCAAGAATAGCAATGGTACATACAGGAACTACAGGAATATTAAGTACAAAACTGCTGACACAGATTGCTGCAATATTCGAAATAGCAAAAAACAGTATCATAAAGCAAGCCTCGCTTTTAGATAACTGTTTATATGAATTGATCTTTTTGGATATTTTTTCAGACATAACAAGACCTCTCTAAAAATTTTTACATTATACAAAATACAAACGACTAATTTATTCATGTATCAAAAAGACACATGTTTGGACAAAAATTATATCATTATTAAACAAATTTCTCAATCCCTCGACTAACATCAAAATCTCCTGTATACTGATTTTATGGGAAATATAAATCATAAAAAATAATTTGGGGGGAAATCATGAAGAGGAAGCATACTTTTCCAAAAATCATTTTATCAATTTTATTTATCATAGCTGTAGTAGCAAGTGCTATTTATGTAAGTTCTCTAACCGTAGGCGACCATAATAATGCCGATAAAATTATACACTCAAAAGACATAAAATCCACTAAGAGTTATACTGAAAAAGAAAAGTCCAATTCTGACTCTTCTGCTTCTAATTCTAATTCTGTTTCTGATTCCAAAACAACCAGTGCGCCAGGATCTACTTCTATTATTTTTACCGGTGATGTCAATCTAAACCAACCAATATTGTCTAATTATGACTCTTCCGGTCTAAACGGAATTTTAAGTTCCGATCTCCAAAATATACTTAAATCAGCGGACATTCTAATGATCAACAATGAGTTTTCTTTTAGTACCCGAGGCGAGGCCATGGCTGGAAAAGAATATACATTTCGTGTCCCGCCTTCCTATGTGTCCATACTCAACGAAATGGGTGTCGATGTAGCCGGAGTAGCCAATAATCATGCCCTCGACTATGGCAAAGATGCTTATAGTGATACCCTAAGTACTCTTCATAATGCAGGAATTCCAACTGTTGGTGGCGGTAATTCCTATAATGAGGCTGCTGCACCTGCTGTTTTTAATAAAAATGGTGAGACCTATGCTATTCTTGCTGCCTCAAGAGTAATCCCATCAGGTAGTTGGAATATTGACAATTCAACACCTGGAATGCTTACTACATATGATCCTAATGAATTGATATCAGAAATCAAGAAGGCAAAAGCATCATATAATCATGTCCTGGTAGAAGTTCATTGGGGCAAGGAATATGCTGATCATCCTGAGGATTATCAGGTAGATTTTGCTCATAAATATATTGATGCAGGGGCAGATGCAGTAATAGGTATGCATCCTCATGTGCTTCAAGGCATTGAATTTTACAAAGGTAAACCTATTTTCTATAGTCTAGGCAATTTTATGTTTTTCAAGAACACCAATCCCCTTGCAGCAGTTAAATTAAATATATCCGGGAATTCTATTTCCTGCCACATAATACCTGCCTATGCCAATAATTCGAAAACATACCTGGCCCAAGGTGCCGAAACTAGTCAAAAATCATCAGCAGCCAGCAGTCAGGCTAAGTCTGTTTACACATATCTTCAATCAATCTCTACAGGTATCAACATAGATTCAAGTGGTACCGTTACTCCTGCTCAATAAAGTTGTGTTAATAGAATATAAAAAAGTACTTAAAAAATAATTACAAAAAAGTGTTGCAAGATTCTTTAATTCAAAGGATCTTGCAACACTTTGTGTTCAAGCTTCGAGCCGGATTCGAACCGGCGACCTACGCATTACGAATGCGTTGCTCTACCAGCTGAGCCATCGAAGCAAGCAAGATTTATACTATCATTTGTAGGTTTTAGCGTCAAGAGAAATCCTCTTAATGCGTTTTCAAAAAAGTCTTATTCTTATTTATATTTTTAAGACAATTTACCTCTATTATGATAAAATTATGATAATTCATGGGGGATTTTATTATGCAAACACATAAACTATCAAAAGCACCCAATAATGAAAATAAGATCATATCTGCCACCGAAGCTACAGTTCTCGTTGTTGATGACAATAATGTGAATCTCACGGTTATAAAAAAGCTTCTAAATAAAGCGCTCATCAACGTAGATACTGCCAAGTGTGGCAGAGATGCAGTGAAGATGGCCTCTTCCAATAAATACGACATTATATTTATGGATCATCTAATGCCCGGAATAGATGGCATCGAGAGTCTTCATTTAATAAAAAGAGATGATTGCGATTTAAATATAAATACACCCACCATAATTCTGACTGCAAATGCCGATTCCAGTATAAAGGATAAATATTTAGCTGTTGGATTTGATGATTATTTGGGAAAACCGGTCAAGCCGGAAATGTTATATAAAATAGTTCAAAAATATGTACCTGATAATAAGCTCATACATATGGAAATCAAAAATGATAATTCCTCAGGCAAAGTCTATGAATGCCAGCTGACTCATCGCATAAAAACTCACAAAGATACTTGCATAAAAGCACAAATAGAAAATATAAGAAACGTATGTAATGAACTTAATACTGTCTCCGGGATTGAGTCCTGCGGAAGTTCTGAAACATATATAGATGTTTTAGAGCAATACCTGCAAAATGGTAATGAGACTCTTTTACAGATAGAACAGGACTTGAAAAAATCCGACTACCACGATTACAAAATAAGAGTCCATTCTTTGAAAAGTACTTCTTCTCTCATTGGTGCCATGGAACTATCAAATAAAGCTCTCATATTAGAAGAAGCAGTAACAAAAGGGAATACAGATATAATAATTCAAGAAACCCCGGGATTTTTGGATGATTTCAAAAAAATGCTTCAAAATCTATCAATAGCCTTTAGTCCTAATGAGAACAGTGAAAAAGATAATGAAGAAAAACCGCCTATTTCCAAGGAGAATTTTGAAGCAGCAATTTCTACCATCAAAGAATTTGTAAGTGTATTTGATTTTGATAGTGCAGATTATGTGATAAAAGAACTGTCAATGTACAGTGCTCCTATTGATGATGAGGTTTTTTTTAAGGAAATAAAAAAAATGATTAAAAACGTAGATCATGACGATCTTATGCCTATTCTCGAAAGGAGAATACATTAATGGCCTCAAAGAAAATATTATTTATCAGCATGGAAATGTCATTTCTGGTAGATGCTATAATCAATAATCTAAAAGAAGCTCATTATGAAATCGTTTCTGTTAAGCCTGACATCAAAGCTCTTAAAGAGTGTCTGCCAAAATGTGATATCATAATATTATATCTTGGGAATATGAAATATATTTCCAGAGAATCTCTTATCTATATCAAAGCTAAATGCATAGAAGAAGATAAAGCTCTGTATCTCTTAGGGTCAAGAGAAGAGCTTATTCCTATGCATTCTATTTTTCCTGAAAATATGGTTCAAAAGGAATTTGAACGTCCTATAAATGTCAAGGATCTCATAAATGAATTCAACCGTGAATTAAACGATCATGAAAAGCCTAATATCCTAATAGTTGATGATGACAGCGTATATCTAAGAAGCGTGCATGAGTGGCTCCATGAAAAATACCATATCACTATGGTCAATTCCGGTATGAATGCCATCACATATCTTGCCAAGGACACTCCGGTTATTTTTCTAACCGGACAAAACAGTCGTGAAAATGTAGAAAATGTTATAAGACTGAAACCTGATGGATATCTCCTCAAGACTATGAAACCTTGCGAGCTTATCCGAACCATTGATATTTTTTTTAAGAAACAAAAAATGTGATCATTTCTGATCCTGAGACAAGCTGTCAGCTTGATTGTGGATCTGGGACAGTATGCTCATAAGACCTTCAAATGTGTTCAGCGCCTTTCTGGAGGTTTCTACACCCACATTGGATAGAGCTGATATCTCTTCACTGGTAGATGAAACATCAGATATATTCTCATTCATGGCACTTGTAGCATCTGCTATCTTGCCCATATCTTCCTCGATCTCAGAAAATCTCACTCTTATGTCATTAACTTTCTCGCTTATTATTTCGAATTTATCTCTGGTCTCGTCTATCATCTCGCGCTGTTCTGTAATTGTCAGAACGGTTTCATCTGTATGGTTCTTGGCCGTTTCTGCCTCTTTCGCCAGATTTATAATGATATCTTCGATCTTTTCAGATGCTTCCTGAGTCTCTACCGACAGATTTCTTACCGAATCTGCTACCACTGCAAATCCTTTTCCTGCCTCCCCGGCTCTGGCAGATTCTATTGACGCATTAAGTGCCAACAGATTAGTTTGACCTGCAATCTTAATAATTGTGCCCACTATTTCATGGACATCATTAACTTTTTGCATTACAAGATCGTTCGATGCTGCAGTAGCATCAGATGCTATCTTTACCTTTTCCGATGCATCCTCGAGCTTATATATTACATCCGTACCTTCCTTAACTGTTTCTGAAGTATTACCTGTGAGCTCAAGCATCTCTGAGCACTTACTCTGGGTCTCATCAGCTACTCCTGCTATTCTATTGCTCTTATCAGCCTGATCCACTATAGACTGAGTAGTGTGCTCAATACCATTACTGATGTTTGTCATACCATCCAGATTACTATTCATAATTTCTTCGACCTCATGCACATTCTCTTTTGCTTTATTGAAAAGCTCTGAGATATTTTTAGCGATCGAAACCATTTTTTTGCTTGCGCCCATCTCTCTTTCATGATTTTCAGAAATAACCGCATTATTTTCCTCATTAAAATCAACTAAAAGTGTTAAAACACTGTATGCTGTAAAACAACTCAAAAGAAGTGCACCTACATAAATAACCTCTGTTACTCCCATTTTTCCATTCAAATAACTGGTTTTTCCAACATTTATTAAAACTGACATAGAAAATAAAAGAATCCCAAATTTGATCAAACGTTTATCCAGATAGATAATACTGCATAAAAGAATCGGAAGTCCAAGCGCAAAATAATAAGTATTTGTATCCAGAACCATTATGATAAAGTAGACTACGGAAACACCGCCCATTAAAAGAACAGCTCCCTTTCTGGAGACCTTCTCTTTTATGTATCCGATCCCGATCATAATGGCACCTAAAACGGCTACCCCCAGTTCAATTCCGATCTGCATTGAAATGCCGCTTCTTCCGATTTCAAAAACCTTGGAAATAATAATAAAAAATAAAGTAAGACAAGTAACTATAAGTGCTCTGGTGTTAGCTCTTACATACTGTTCTTTTGTCATTTTATCGTCAGCACCTTCGCTAAGTATTCCTCTTTCCATATCCAGATTCTCCACTTCAATAATATATTTATATACCATAGCGAAGCCTTAACACTGCTAACTGATAAAGCTTCGTTTAATGTTTTATTATATAAAACTATATATGATAATACCCATTTTGACAACCAAATCGAATATAAAAAATAGTGAAGATTTTTCTCCCGTTATTATTATTATTTCCTAAAATTTCTCTGCTTTTTTTATAAAATCTAATCTTATTTATAATTTCTTAATTTTTAATTCATACTTTCTTAATTGCTATAAACAATATATATCCGTAAGATGAATAATAGGTGTTGTTCCCCAGACAAAACCTAAGAAATGAGGATTAATGATTTTAGAAAAAGATATACAAAACTTTGAAAAGTCTAAAAACAGAATTGTATTTGAATTAACCGGGAAGGAGAATGTTTCTGATCTGGTGTCTATACCCTACCTGGATATGGCCATAACATTCCGATATATAGTCGGGATATTTCAAGATGAGATCGCATCTATTTCCCTTCGTCAGGAGCACCTGGACAAATGGGGTGTAGGCACAGCTGACATTATGCACTATGCCAGGATCAACACCCCAAAGATACTTCCTCCTAAGGTAACACCTATGATAGATGCACTTAAGGAACTATCCGGAATCGAATTTGCGGGTGATGATCCTGATATATCACTCTCTCCCCTTTTTGTACTTAGTAATGAATATTCTACCCGAGGTGCAAGTGCGCTATTATACCCTGGTGTTCTCGAGGAATTCGCAGATCAGTTTGAATCTGATATATGTATAATACCATCCAGTATCCACGAAGTGATCCTGGTTCCTGATCAATTAGACATCACATCCTCCAACTATGCCGCTATGATACAGGAGATTAATTCCACAGAGGTAAGTCCTCATGAGGTATTATCCGATCATCCTTATTATTTTTCAAAAAATGACAAAAAAATCCGTCATTCTATGATGGCCTAAAGCTGCACTCGGTTAATTGTCTAAATAAAAAGCTCTTCAAGAATACTGATATGTGCCCAGAATTCTGGGTACATATCATACACTTGAAGAGCATTTTCGTTATTTATTTTATTTACAGATATATTATTAATATTTATTTTCTGCCGCCATTTACCTCAGCGATATATGTCTGATAAACCTTTAGCATATCTTCATCTAAGCATGAGAATATAATAGATATTCCATATTCAGGATTTTTATCCAACCATACTGATACTGTATGAACTGCTACACTGGCAGCAAGATCAACGGGAAATCCGGATGCTCCTGTAGATATTGCCGGAAATGCTATACTGTGAATTCCTACCTGCTTACATATTTCTAGGCAGTTTACATAGCACATCGTAAGGATATTTGAAATATTCTCAACGTCATTTTTATCATAAACAGGACCTACAGTATGAATAATATACATCTGCTTAAGAGCATATGCCGGTGTCATGACTGCTGTTCCCTGCTTCAGGCTACCTATCTGATCTAATCGATCCATAAGCCCGTCACCTGCATGTGAATAGATATCATGATCTACACCACCACCATCATTAAATAATGGATCAGCAGAATTGACGATGCACTCACAATCTATATTTAAGATATTGCCCTCATCAAAATATATTCCTCTTTTATCCATGAATGCATTCTGATCAGCTTCCAAAATCGCCTTTACCTGATTTTTATTTAGGACAAACGACTCGCTCCAAGGATCAATAACGACAGAGTCCACATCTGTCATCTTGAGAAATTCATTTAAAAGACGTCTCGAGTCCATGGCTGCTGCATTCTCAGGATTTCTCTTTGTTACCTCTTCCGGAGATGTAAATAATGTAAAGAACTGCTCATTGTCAGCATTTTTTACAATTTTAAAAAGCATTTCCTGTTTTTCATTTTCCGTAGCAAGAGTCATCGGAACCAGCAAAACACCGTTTTCATGAACCACTTTGAGAAGTGCATTCATTACAGGTCTCCAGGTATCTTCATTTCTATCCATACTAAATATCTTGATCTGATTCTTCAGATCTACATTTCTGGCAAGAATGGCATCCATCTTTTTCTTTTCTTCAGTACCCGCCATATCCTTGAATCCCATCGGGGCTTCACCATGAGAATTGTCATCCTCATGATCATTACCCTCTGTATCTTTATCTCCTGATCCATTAGGTGTATCTGTCTTTAGATTAGTTCCTGACAGATCCAGATTATCAAGAATTGTTTTGTCCTCACCCTTAATTAAATGTAATGCCACTTCTAATTCCTTTCTTCAGAGCCTCTGCACTGTCCAAAAGTTCCTCTGCGTTTTCCCTTGTTTTCTCACTTATGCTGACTCCGCCGAGCATACGTGAGAGTTCATCGATTCTGTCCTCTCTTGAAAGTCTCTTGATCGATGAAACCGTTTCCCCGTTTTTAACTTGTTTTTCCACAACAAAATGGTTATCTGCCATCGAAGCTATCTGTGGCAGATGAGTAATGCATATTACCTGTGATGAAGCTGCCACTTTATTCAGTTTTTCGGATACCTTTTGAGCTGTACGTCCACTTATCCCCGCATCGATTTCATCGAAGATCAGTGTATCTATACCATCTCTTTCTGTTGCCGCTGTTTTTATGGCCAAACTGATTCGTGAGAGCTCACCACCTGATGCCACGGACCTAAGAGGTTTTAATTCCTCTCCGAGATTCAGTGATATCATGAATTCTCCCTCGTCTCTGCCATTTGCAGTGTATTCACCAGTCTCTGAAATAGGAAATTCAAATTCTACATTACTGAAATTAAGTTCCCTAAGTGACTCCGAGACCTCTTTCGTAAGACCATCTGCCGCTTTTCGGCGAAGAGATGTCAGTCTCTTGGCAAGAGAAACATACCTTGTCTCCAACTTGTCGACTTCCTTCTCCAGCTCATTCAGGTAATTGTCATAGTCTTCTAATTGTTTTATTTTCTCGGATTTTTCTTCCAAGGTTTTCAGAATTATTTCTATAGAATTACCATATTTATTTTTAAGATCATTGATTATATTCAGTCTATCCTCGACCTCATGGAAATGCTCCGAGTCAAATTCTGAGTCTGCAAGATAATCTTGAAGTGTTCTGTTAAAGTCATTGACGATGGCATCTGCATCAGAAAGCATCTTACTCATTTCTTCGATCTTATCATCATAAGAGCTGACTCTTCTTATCTCTATAAGAGCCTTCCCTATTAGACCGGATGCATTATCACCTTCTGAATAAGAGCTACCTGAGTCTCCTGTCATATTATAAGCATTATCTAATGCTTCTACAATCTTCTCGCCATTTTTTATCCTGCGATATTCTTCCTCTAGAGAATCATCCTCCCCCGGCTTAAGGGCTGCATTCTCTATTTCATCGGCCTCGTGCTGTAGAAATAACAGATCCTTGTCCCTATCCTTGGAATTGATCCTGGCGCTTTCCAATTCTTTTAGCTTATTGGAATAATCTGTATAAGCAACCTTGGTATCAGCCCTGATACCTAGAAGTTCTTCGCCTGCGTAATCATCCACTATTTCAAGATGCTTGTATTTTTTCAAAAGAGACTGATGTTCATTTTGACCATAAATATCTATCAGTAGCTCTCCCACCGTTTTAAGCTTGGTGGATGGCACACTCTCTCCATTTATCTTGGCCTGGGCTCTTGTATCCGATATTCGCCTGGACAGGATCACCTCTCCGTCACATGGCTCTATTCCCATATCTCTTAGCATATTGACCTTTTTTTCGTCTTCAACGGAAAAAATAGCCTCAACATATGCGTCTGATCCATAATCTCTGATCATATCCTTTGCCGTCTTGCCCCCAAGTGCAATGGACAGAGCTCCCAAAATAATGGACTTACCTGCTCCTGTTTCTCCCGACAGGATGTTAAGTCCTTTTCTAAACTCTATTTCTTCACTATCGATCAGTGTGAAGTTTTTAATCATTAGACTTATCAGCATGTATACCCCCGTTTTCTCAGTTTTATATTTTATACTGATATCGCGTTACCTGAATTTTTCACTCATCCTCTGTAAAAAGCTCTTGTCTGAAAAACGGATCATCTTGGTTATATGGCAAGAACGCTTCACAACCAGTTTATCGCCTTCTTCGATCTCGATCCTTTTATCTCCATCAAATGTTATTATAATGGACTCATCCTCATTATTATGCCTTTTATTCAGCTCGATAGTGATTTCATCATCTTTGCATAAAACAATAGATTTTGAATTCATTGCGTGAGGATTGATAGGTGTGAGTAATATAACACTGTTCTTCGGATCCACGATCGGTCCTCCGCAAGAAAGGTTATACGCTGTAGATCCTGTTGGAGTTGCCAGAACTATTCCATCAGCATCCACACTATATAGATAATTCCCATTTATATAAACAGAAAGCGTGATCATATTCATATCACGTCCGGCAGCAATAGAAATGTCATTAAGCGCACTTTCGATGACATATTCTTTGCCATCCATATCTATGCTGCCTCGTAACATCATCCTGTCTTCTGTCTCGTACTCGTCTGAAAACAGACTGTCTATTGCGTCTTCCACTGTAGAATCATCCAGATCACACAAGAATCCAAGATGACCTCGGTTAACTCCAACAATCGGAATCCCTTGTCTCATGGCAAGCTTAGAAGCAAAGACCAATGTTCCGTCTCCGCCAACGGATATCATGCACTCCGTATCCTGTGGTATATTGGGGATCAAATCAACATTTTTGGAATAAGCTCCATAAGCGGATATTCCGCCTCTTTTTTTGATCATCCCCTGTATACTCCGAATAAGCTCCAGATTGCTTTTATCTTCGGATCTTGTAACAATAAAAAAATTCTTCAAATCACTTATCTAATGCCGCATGTGCTGCTGTAACAACTGCATCTGCGTCAACTCCTCCTATGATTCCAACCGATTCTTCTATATCAACAGCATCAACGCTTGTCTCTTTTTTCGTATCTACAGCAGATGCCTTATTAATGTTTTCATCGCTAACTTCATCCTGGTTCTTACGGATGTGGATCAAGAATTCAATATTGCCTTCCGGTCCCTTAATAGGTGAGTAATCCAATCCCAATACATCATAACCATGACTAAGTACAAAGCTCTGTATCATATTGATCACATCTCTTTGAACAGATGCCTCACGAACAACTCCGTGTTTACCGACGTTCTCACGTCCTGCCTCAAACTGAGGCTTGATCAGACATACCATTTCAGCATTGTCGCTTAACAGCTTTCTAACCGGTGCCAATATTTTAGTCAGAGAAATAAAAGAAACATCACAAGATGCAAAATCTATCTTGTCCTTAATATCCTCCTCTGTAACGTAACGAATATTAGTCTTTTCCATACATACGACTCTTTCGTCCGTACGAAGCTTCCAGGCAAACTGACCATAACCTACATCAACTGCATAGACCTTTTTCGCTCCATTTTGAAGCATACAATCGGTAAATCCTCCTGTAGATGCACCAATATCCATGCAGATAAGACCATTAAGATCTATCGGAAATGAATTCATAGCCTTTTCTAGCTTATGTCCACCACGGCTCACATATTTTTGAACCTTACCACGGAACTCTATTTCGCTATCCTCATTGAACTTCATTCCGGCCTTATCTTCACGATTACCATTTACGAAAATATTTCCTTCCATAATGGCTGTCTTGGCCTGTTCCCTTGACTGAAAAATATCCTTTTTGACTAATAAAACATCAAGTCTTTCTTTCATCATGTACCTTATTATTCTATGGTTTTTTTATATGCTCTATAGACTCTGTCTGCTACAGAAACTGCATCGAGTCCTAATCTACTTAATAACAGATCACGATTGCCGTGAGTCACATACTCTGTTGGAATTGAAATATTCATTATATCACCCTTGTATTTATCCTGGATAAGAAACTCGGTAACATGTTCTCCGAATCCGCCACTTAAGACATTTTCCTCAAGCGTTACTATTAAATTATACTTATTCTTTGCATCTATCAGATAATGCCTATCCAAAGGCATTGCAAATCTCGCGTTGCAAAGAGTAACCGACAATCCCTTTTCCAATAGAAGATTTCTCGCTTCCTCTGCAACTGAAACCATTGATCCGATCGCATACAATAAAACTGAATGACCGCTATAGATCTCCTCTGACTTACCAAGCCTAAGAGGCTCTCTGTATTCCTTTAGTCCCTGATACGCATTTCCCTTGGGATATCTGATTGCCACAGGTCCATTCATAGATAATGCAAGCTTGACCATATCTGACAGCTCCCACTTATTCTTCGGAGCCATGACAGTAAGGTTGGGTATAGTCAGAAGATATGAGAGATCAAATATTCCCTGATGTGTCGCTCCATCTGTTCCCACGATTCCTGCTCGGTCAATGGCAAAAATAACATGAAGATTCTGAAGACATACGTCATGAAGTAGTTCATCATATGCGCGCTGTAAAAATGTAGAATATACAGCAAATACCGGTTTTAATCCCTGGGTAGCCAGTCCTGCTGCAAATGTAACCGCATGTTCCTCCGCGATACCTACATCAAAAAATCTCTCAGGAAACGAATTATGGAATCGACGAAGTCCGGTTCCATCTTCCATTGCAGCTGTAATGGCAACGACCTTATCATCTCTTTGTCCCATTTTCTTCATTACTGTAGAGAAAATATCCGTATATCCCGGCTGACATTTCTTTTTGGGGATACCAGTCTCCAGATCAAACGGTGCAGTTCCATGAAAACGAGCCGGGTGCTTCTCAGCCGGAGCATATCCCTTGCCCTTATGGGTAACGACGTGAACCAGTACAACACCTTTATATGACAGTGCTCGTCTAAACATTCTGACCATGGCATTTACATCATGTCCATCAACTGGACCGAGGTACATAATACCCATCTCTTCAAAGAGCATTCCAGGTACAAATAACTGTTTCATACCATTTTTGGTTCTTCTTATATTAGCAACCAGCTTCTCACCATAAACTGGGATTTTCTCCAAAGAAGCTGTGATATCATATTTGAGATCTGTGTACTTAGGACTCGTCCTAAGCTTGGACAGTTCCTGACTCATTCCCCCTACGTTAGGGCTAATGGACATTTTATTATCATTTAGAATTATTGTAAGATTTGATTTAAGTGCAGAAGAATTATTAATACCTTCCAATGCCAGACCGCCAGTAAGTGCACCATCTCCTATAACGGAAACAACTTTATAATCAGCCCCGGTAATGTCTCTCGCATAAGCCATTCCTAGGCCTGCTGATATAGAAGTAGATGCGTGACCTGTACCAAAAGCATCTGATTTGCTCTCACTTATACTTGGAAAACCGGATAAGCCGCCATAAGACCTAAGGGTCTTAAAATCACCCTTCCTCCCGGTCAAGATTTTATGTGTATAACTTTGATGACCTACATCAAAAATAAGCTTATCCTCCGGGAAATCCATAATTAAATGAAGAGCAATCGTAAGCTCTACAGATCCCAGATTCGAAGCCAGATGTCCGCCGGTAACAGAAAGATTTTCTATTAGAAATTCTCTGATCTCGGTTGCGAGAACAGGAAGCTCCTCCGGTGATAATTTCTTTATATCATTCGGAGTATTTATTTTTTCAAGAATCATATTTTATACTCCATCATGCTTCTCTGGATGTCAGATATTGCATTAGTTTCTTTAAAAATGTGCTGTCTCCGGAAATGTTGGATAAAATACCCATTGCATCCTCTGTGAGCCACTGTACATCTTCCTTTGCTTTATCCAATCCTGTCAAAGACACATATGTAGTCTTGTTGTTTTTCTCATCCTGACCATGAGATTTGCCGGTTTTATCCGAGCTACCCTCAATATCCAAAATGTCATCTACGATCTGAAAGGCAATTCCAATATCATGTCCGATTTCTTCGGTCTTTTTAACAGCTTCATCCGAAGCTCCAGCCAGAACCGCACCAATCATAAGCGAAGCTTCAATCAGACATGCGGTTTTCTTCTCATAGATGAATTCAATTTTATCCTTGGTCATGGTATAACCATCACCATTGTCCTCTTCAACATCAGCTACTTGCCCGCCCAACATGCCATTTATGCCTGATTTATCAAAAAGGATTCTAATAGCCTTGACCACACTTTTAGTCTCATCATCATTAGAAATCAGGTCAAATGCACCTGTTGCTGTTTCAACCGCATAATTTAATAATCCATCTCCGGCCAATATACCCATGGCCTCTCCGAATTTAGCATGTGTAGTAGGATTACCGCGTCGAAGCATATCATCGTCCATTGCAGGCAGATCATCATGAACCAGTGAATACGTATGTATCATCTCAATTGCTGCCAAAAAAGGTTCTATGATCTTACTATTACCGCCAAACAAACGAAATGTCTCCAGCATTATCACCGGGCGAAGTCTCTTACCTCCCACCAGTACGCTGTAATTCATTGCTTCCATAACGGTTTTTTGAAATCCCTTTTCCTCAGGCAGATATGTGAGTAGAATACCATTCACCTCATCGGCCCGTGATCCAAGTTCTTCTGCAACGTCCATCAAGTTACTCCTCTACTGCTGTAAAATCAGCCAGATCTCCTGTTTCTGTAATGATCTGAACTTCTTTTTCGACTCTGTCGATTTTAGTATTACATTCTTTAATGAGCTTGGTTCCACGTAGGAACAACGAAAATGATTTTTCGAGAGGAACATCCTCTGCTTCCATCTCTTTCAGAACCCCCTCAAGTTCCTCAAATGCTTCTTCAAGTGTCTTTTCGTTCTCTTTTATCTCTGTTTCACCCACTGTTTTCTCCTCCAAATCCCCCAGTTTACAGTTTAATGTATTTCCCTCTGATGTCATTTTTTTCAATGTTCTTTGCTACGGCATGTATCACGCCATCATGCATGATCATATCGAAGCTATCTCCAACCGTCACTGCATCCACACCCTTTAGATGCTTGCCGGTTTTATCTATAGGATAAGAATAACCGCTATCTAATTTTTTAAGCGGCGACACACTGTCTAATCTTCCGGAATCCCCGATCAGTCGCTTTTTCATGGCTTCCACCCTGAAAAGTAATATATCCGAAAGCAGTTTCGAATCAGGCACCATTGATCTGGTAGCTCTGATGGAATTTTTCATATTAAGCTGTAACAAAGTGCTGCAATTTTCTAATCTATTCTTATACGACAACAGTCTCTGCTCCGGAGAATTAGCGGCCAGTCTGTGGGACAAGACTTCCAGTTTATTCTTCTTTTTCTCCATCACATATTGCATCCATTGTAGAAGTTCATCCAGATCCTCTGCGTATCTGTCCTCAACTTCTTCATATCTGGTAACTGCCTTTTCAGCGGCTTCCGATGGAGTCGCTGCCCGCATATCGGCTACAAAATCAGCAATCGTATAATCTGTCTCATGGCCAACTGCGGATATAATAGGAGTGTCACAGTCAAAAATCGCCTGTGCCACAATTTTTTCATTAAAAGACCACAGATCTTCGATAGAGCCGCCCCCGCGACCGACTATCATTACATCCAGGCCCATCTTATCAAGAGTCTCAATTCCATGAACTATTGATCCTGCCCCGGACTCGCCCTGAACAAGTGCCGGACACAGTACTATCTTAATATACGGATTACGTCTCTTCGCTATCCGTATAATATCCCTGACTGCCGCGCCACTTGGTGATGTTACGATCCCCAGGCTCTTTATATATTTAGGAATCTCACGCTTATATGTAGCATCGAACATTCCCATTTCTTTTAATTCTTCCTTGAGCTCAAGGTACCTCTGGTATAATACTCCGCTTCCCTGCTGCTCAATTTTTTTGGCAACTATCTGATGATAGCCACCCTTGGTATATACCTGAATGGTTCCGGTTATAACAACCTTGTCACCATCTTTCATACGAAACTTCATGGGCAGGACATTACTCCTATACATGATTCCACGCATAGAACTCTTCTCATCCTTCATAGTAAAATAAATAATCCCCGAAGGATGATAATTAACGTTTGAGACCTCGCCGGATATCTGCAGGTTCTCTAGAAATGTATCCTGCTCGATCAGTCCCTTTATGAAATTATTTACCTGTGTTACAGAATAAATCATCCAACAACCTTTGCGAGAACTCCGTTTATAAATGCCGGAGAAGAATCTTCTCCATACTCTTTTGCCAGCTCTACAGCCTCGTTAATTGCTACGCCAAAGGGTAATTCCTCGATTTTGATCTCGTATACTGCAAGTCTCATAATCGTAAGATCGACCTTGGGCATACGTGTAGTCTTCCATCCATCCGATGTATCGTTTATAACCTTATCGATCTCATCGATATGATCAACTACATCCCTAGATTTGGTTTTAATGTATTCAGCATCTTTTTCTGGATAAGGACCGGCATCTTCAAAATATGTATCGAACTGCTGATTAACGTCCTCTCCTTCATAGAAATTGGCCTGAAAAAGGCCTTTAAATATTTCTTCACGGATCTCGTGTCTTGTCATGGTTCTATTTCTCCTGAGCTTATTTTGCGGAAGTACTGTTTATAATAACAGTAGAAACTTTTACATCTACTGCCTTGATCTTGAGATCCGTCATGTTTTCGACTGAGCTCTTGACCTTTTCCTGAACTGCTTCCGTAACCTTCATTATTGAATATCCATATTTTACAGAAAGAATAATCTGAATAGATAACATTCCGTTATCCTCATGGATCAATCTGATAGCCTTGGATAATTTACTCATCCCGGCCTTAGGTAAAAGCTTGTTGTTAATTCCGCCAGTCAATGTATCAACACCTTCTACTTCCAGTGCTCCCAGTCCGGCAATAGCCAGAATTACTTCTTCATTAATGGTTATGCCTTCTCTGATGGTAAATGTTTTATCAGCCATCTTGTTACCTCCAAAAATTATAAATTTCGACGAGTAGAGTATACCACACTTATGGTCATCAAGTGAACCTGAAATAATTGTTGCATCATCCCAACGATCACTTCTAAAGATTCAGCGCCCGAAGCACTCCATGGTGAAAATTAACCTCTGACCAGAATATATGTCCGAAAGAATCTCTTTTATTTAGAAGGGGACTAGATGCCAATCCTCTTTTATAATAATCTCTGATCCTGACCTCATCTGTCTCGGATATCTCTCTCATCAGGTACTTTTCCGGAATCATTGAGAATAGGAATTCATCATCACATCTAAGTTCTCTCTCTGTTAATGCCTTTTTAAGATCCTTATGATTAATATAATATTCGATCATTGGAATTACAAAAGGGCATCCTCCAAGGGACATGTACCATGTATTACGTCCGGGTCTGGTGTTGACTTCCAGTATCCTAGGCTGTCCATCAGCGCCATTCATGACATCAAAATTGGCAAATCCCTCATAATGGGTTTCCCTTAATATACGTCCCACATATTCTAGCAGATCTTGTCTCTTACCGCCTTCTTCAGAGATTATAACAAGAGGATTACCTATTCCTGATGCACTTCTGTCCTGAACCAGAACGTGTCCTGTGGAGCTTGTGACTATTTCACCATCCACAGAAAATGTTGTAACTGTTCTAAGAGCATCATCTCTAGGAGATAAAAACTCCTGTATCAAAAGAGATCTGTCATAGGATGATTCAGAAATATTTTTAATGATTTCCTTTAACTGCTCAGCAGATTCTGCCTTATATACCTTGTGTCTGTCCTTGATCTCAGCAAAATGCCATGCTGCTGAATTGGAAGGCTTGGCAGCCACCGGATATTCAAGTTTATTTAATGCATCCAGATTCTCCGGAAGTATAACCTTGATCTCTGTTCCACCGGTAAGCTTATCAGCTCTATCAACTGCTTCTTCTCCAAATGGAACTATCCATGTCTTGGGATATGGGACTCCCAATTTATCACACAAACCATAGAAATTGTCCTTTTGGGTGATACGATCCAGAAGATCAAATTCGATATATGGAACTACATAGCCCCAGCTTTCCAGCTTTGCCTTGTTTTTCGAAAATGTTCTGGCATTCCAATCACCGGCTCCGCCGAATATTATCGGCTTCTTGTCACCAAAAGTATCTTTATGATCTTCAAGCCATTTTATAAGGACATCAGGTTGATCGATATCGGAAATGACCTCATAATCAGCCCATTTACTCAAGGATGTATATTTGATATCTGCAGTTGCCAGTACCTTGGTCCTGACTCCATACTCTGCAGCAAAACTTCTGACAAAGGAATAACCTAACGCA
>JAKPAB010000198.1 GCA_029779695.1 Bacillota bacterium
TACAGGACAACGAGAATAATCTTTACGTATCTTTTTACTTCAACGAAAAGAATAACGATCGCAAGAACAATATCTATTATTCAGCGTATGGAATACCATTTGAAGACTTTTCTCGTTTCGAGGAAGAATACAAATTCTTTATCGAGATAATGGATTTATATGAAAGGAAGAGAAAATGAAATCAAAACCGAAAAGCTTCTATAAGTTAGTCAATGAGCTGGAGAACTACTTCGAAAAAGAAGGTCTTACTCTCATTGATAAAAACGTAATAACAAAGGCAATTCATAATGCAGTCCTGAACTATTTCTACAATGGTATAGTAATAGTTATTAGAATCTTCGAGAACCAGGAAAGGTTCATTGTATGTTTCTACTATAGTGATGAGAACAATAAGCGCAAGAGTGCAAGAGAAGGTAAATTCTTCGAGTATACTCTTGGTGGAATACCGGTAAATGATTTTACTCGATTAGAAAAAGCGTTCAAGTTCTTTATCGAAATATTAGACCTTTACGAGAAGGAGAAACAAAGTGAAAACAATATTTTATTTATTCCTTAATACCTTATCTGGTAAAGGAAATGTTATTACAGATGACTATATAGGTATAATTCCGGTTGAAGGAATACTTGGTTACCGTGCTGGATTGAAATCTGATTATATTCCGCTTACAACAGAAGAAGCCAACAATATTTTGAAGAAAGCTGGCTATAGAGGAAATTACAATTGGAATAGGCTTAAATTCTATGATCCGATTGCTCAATACTTTTATGACAACTTCAAGATAAATCACTCTTCTTTGATAGATTTATGTTACGAAAAAGAAGACAAAGGAATTGATCCTATACCGGTCATAAGAGAATTGATAAGAAACAAAGCCGATGTTATCAAGTCAACAAAAGTAGTTGATTTTTATTGTAGAAATAAAAAAGATAAAGGTAGATTATACATTGTCATTCTATACGAATACTATAACGATGAAATAATCGGTATAGATGTATTTTTTGACAAGTACAAACAAAAAAAGGGAGGAACCCAATGCCGAAAGAAAAAGAAACCTTATTCGACATTGCAGCGCAGAAGAGAGAAGCTGAAGAGCTTGCTCGGTCGCTTGCAGAACTAAACCTCAACGCAGAAGACGTTGAGCAACAATTGGCAGAAATCCAAGCCAAGCTAATAAAGAAGATAAATAGTTTGGATTTCGTGTATATTAAACTTGATGCTGAAATTGAACAGCTGAAAATCTATAAGGAACTGTATCAAGATGAGCTCAAGAAAATCAATAGCAAGATGGAAAGTATTGAGAAGAGCAAAGACCGCCTTC
>JAKPAB010000355.1 GCA_029779695.1 Bacillota bacterium
GACCTCTTGATCTGGTTATAGCTGTCCTAAATGGAGACATCACTTCTTCTGCTTGTTTCATAGTTGGAGCAGTTGTAACCTGATGAGTCGTACTGGTATCTACATTAAGAAAATATGATTGTAGGCATGATGCATACATTGATTTAGCAGCTCCTCGAGCTACTATAAGATATTGTTTATTAACCAATCTACGACGATATAATTTCTTTACATAATGACCACCTGATGGACTATCATCTGGCTGGAATACGCTTCGTTCCTCAAAGTAATACCATCCAAATATCTGCTCAGACCATAACTTAAACGTATCGAGAAGTGATAGATCTGTTCCGTCAGTTAGTGTTAGTTCTTTTTCGCAATAATGTATAAAACCATTTATAGCTTGGTCATCATAATAAATATCAGGGTTATCTATAAGAGAATCTATTCTATTCATCTCCATAGATATCTCGTGATTAACCGGGATTCTGCCGTCTAGTACGGCATCTCTAAACATCCCATAATAAATGGGTGTCGCCGTATTAGATAGCATAGTATTTGTCCTTTAAGCTGATTTCCAGTACTTTTTATACTCTTCTTCCATTGCTCTTCGTGAAGTGTAGTATTTTAATTCATCCATTGTCATCCAACTTACATCGGGCATAGCATTCTTTTCACTTTTTGATAATATTTTATCCAATGCCTTGTCTGCGTAGTTCTGCACAATCTTATTGGCTGCATTTTGTGCTGAACTTTTTATGGCATTAACTGTCATTGATTTGCATGCATCACTTATTGCGCGCCCCTTTGAGACTGGTTGCATGCTTTGCCATTGCCTTTCCATTTGCAGTCTTTTTATTGATCTCTGAAGCTCTTCGTCACTCATATCACGAGCTGATCGTTTTTTTACATACTCAAGAGAATCATTTGAATGGTCAGAGACAACATCACCATGTCTCTTAAATATTTTTGTAAAAACGTGTTGATACCATTTCATTCCCTTACGACCGCTATGCGCTAAATAGTAGAGGTAATCAAGATTCTCGTAATTAGACATTTTCTCCTCCTTCGTTAACTACCTGATCATCAGGATAATCTGTTGCACTGTTTATTCTCGATTCGAGTTCAGCAATTCTTCTGGTTAAAGAGTCATTAATTGTTGAATTGGCTGATGGGTCAAACTCTAATTTTGTTTTGCAGTAGATGTAGGACTTTATTAATTCAACAAGTGCAACATTTCCTGTACAGTATTGATCCCAAGTTTCATTACTGCTTGTAATTACAAAATCACCTTTGAGACCAGTACCAATTTGTGATAGTACTGCAAATGCTGTATTTATTGAATCCATTATTTGGGTGTCTATGATAATATCTGGTTCGTCGGAATATCCCAAACGAATTTTTATATAATTTAAAATACTGCCCACGATAATCCTCCTGGTCCATTTACATTAATATGTCTACAAATTCTTTTTTCACATAGCCTCTAATTGGTTTAATAACTGTGAAGAAATCCTCAGCATTACCGTCAGCTACTGTAAGCTTTGTTCCTAATACAAATGGATCACATGCCATAGCTGAATTCAACGATGGCTCTACTCTGCATGCAAGCAATTGGCAATTTACTACTGCAGTATGTGTGGTTGCACTTGGTGTATTGCTTACAAGATCCTCTGCAATTGGAACTAATGTATTCTCTTTAACAGATGATGCTTCTACGGGTTTAGTAATTTTGTCAGCGATAGGATTTTCAGAATCCTGTACTGTATTCCTTTCTTTTGTATACATAATTTACCTCCATGGGGTTTGATCATTTGGTTTTCTTTCAACCATAGCAGATGGCATTCTTGATTTTACATTGCTATAGTGAATCGCATTGTGTGTACTCAAAGTTGTTGATACTAGATTATCTAGACCATATACTTTTGGTGAACGTTCATAAATATCTTCTACAGTTATCGGTTCAATGTGATGAACTATTATTTTACAACCTTTGGGTATTTCTCTATCCGCGCATGCTAGATCGCATCCGTTGTCTCTGATTATTACCTGATCTCTGATACTCATCCAAAATTCTCTATTATGATAAAGCATTTGATTTAGATATCTATCGTATCCGAATGTTTCGTCTCCTACGACACCATTGAGTGCTAGGTATTCTAATCGTTCCTCAAATGTTGGGAGAAGAATTAGTCCAGAATATGATCTCATTATTCATCCTCTACACTTCCACCATTGCCGGCTCCTGAATAATCTCGCATTGCTTCAAGCGCTTCTTTGTATATGGATTCCATTGATTTCATTGATTCTAGTGCTTCAGTTTTTGCTTTTAGTAATTCGATGTCATTTTTAAGCTTTTCGTTCTCTAGTTTAGTCTTGGTTGACCCTAATCGTAGGAAATGAACAATTACTTGAGATGAGGCTGTACCATTTATTAGAGCTTTTTCAGCAGCATCAACAGAAAGTGACACCAATTGATTCTCTCGTGCCTCTGGTGTCAGAGCAGGACGGGTTTTGTTGGGTACTTTGCTATTAGTATCCGATGACTTTTTCATTACTGTCGCCATCCTTTCTGATAATATCTGGGTACTTTTGCATGAGTTTAGATACTGTTTTAATATGCATGAAGAAGCCTTTTAACTGATTTCTCCTTTTCCCCTAACTGTCGCCATCATTTCTGATAATATCTGGGTACTTTTGCATGGGTTTAGATACTGTTTTAATATGCATGAAGAAGCCTTTAGGGGAAAAGGAGAAATCAGTTAAGAGGAAAATTCTTTAACTTTGTTTTAGCATCTAAGCCCATGGAAAAATACCCAGATTGACCACCTCAAATATCCCGCCGGGGAAAATATAGAGACCAGCGCGATCACAAGGGGTGGGTCTATTTGCGAAAGAGGGGTGGGGGGATGTCAAGACTACTATCAAAGTGGTCCCGGCATCCTTTAAGACTGTGCCCATCTTTCAATTAGTTATTAAGTTGCAATTTTGGGCTGATCATCAAGATCTTTAATTATTTTTCTATAATTATTTGTCATATCATACTTAATGATCTCATTGATAGCTCTTTCAATCTCATGATTGTTCTCTTCATCAGTAAGCTGCGATGAGGTGAATGCTATTCTTGCTAATAGTTCAGAGCAGCACCAACCATGAGTATGATCGTACATTGACCAATCATCAAACTGATCGAAAGGATCATAAGGATTGTCAGCAGTTGTTAAAGCATATGCTTTCATTCTTTCATCAGCCTCCGTTTCTCATTTCACTTAAGTACTTGTTTACTGTTGATACTGAACATCCACAAGCATCAGCAATCTCTTTGTTAGTCCATATAGACTGTTTGCCACTGTCATGTGAAGCCATTGCTCTTATCTTAGATACTTGTCCAACACTTAATGATCCTGTTGTTTTAGGTGTAGCAAGTTCTCTTACTCTGTCTGGATCTGATTTAGTAAGTATCACTTCAACTGTACTATCATGTACAGCACCTTCTTGAATAGCAACCCATTCTTTATCAGAAATGTGTATCCTTGATCCTTTACCATCTGCTCCTACTTCTGCACGTGCTTCTTTTATTAGCATATCCCTAAGTTTTTTTTCATAGTTCTTGCTGATGTCTTCATTGTCCTGGGTTATTGCTTTTAATTTGGCATTGGCGAGGTTCTGAGCTTTTCTTTCTTTAGGGGCATTCTTTAAAGCAATATTAAGGGACGCCTTTAATGATGCAACCTCGGGTGCATATGTTTGTGCAGCAGAAGCACTATATTGAGTACGCCCTGTATGTAGGACCAATAGTCTTGCGGTATTTGCAAGTGATTTCATTTGATTAGCATAATTTGAATAGGCATCTTCAACAGGAGTATGTATTCCGCTTATAAGCTGGTTGGCATCCTTAACGGTTTCCATCTCGGGTACCTTCTTGGTGCGCATTCTTATCTTACCCGTCTTCGGATCTACAAAGGACTCCCCGCTATCTTTCCATATCTTCTCCCCGGTATTGGGATCTGTATGCCATGAACCACGGGTCTTATGAACATCCACTTTATGCTTTGCTCTTGATATTAGGGTATTGGCTCCAACCGAATGATGACC
>JAKPAB010000037.1 GCA_029779695.1 Bacillota bacterium
ATATCATTTTTCTCACACCATTCATTAACAGTAAGTCCACTGTGGATCTGCTGCTGAACCATTTCGATCCAGTTCTGGTGCTGCATTGATTTAATCGTTAACTGTGTGTCCATAACCAGCCTCCTTATCGGCTTTAGCCGCTTAAGCCGCTAAAGCTCTTTTGGGTTGATTATCTAACCAAGACGAAGTTGGCTAAAGACACTTAATATTTACCATTTACAATAAATGAGGCTTGAGATACCATCCATTCATTCACTTTACTTTTTAACAAAGATGTGATGTCTGCTGATAAAGATGAAATATGTTCTACAAACAAAGCCATCAGGCTTTGTAGTGCACTACTCAAATCCATGTCCTGAATATCTTCACAGAACAGGAAAAACAATTCGCCATACGTTTTCTGGTCATTTTGGTTCCTACGAATCCATTCCAAAATGATATATCTGGTAAATACTATGGTTGTATGGCTTACCATTGCACCATAATTATGGCTCTGAAATTCAGTGCCCAACTTCAGGAAAGATTTAGATGCTTTGAAGAAACACTCAATAGACCATCTATTTCCATAAATACGTACGATTTCTGCATCACTTAGTGATATATCGGTGCTTAAGATATATAAGCACTCACTTTTCTTATTACGGTTTCGTACAAATACAATCTTTACAGGAATTTCTGTTTTGGTTGTGACAACCAATGAACCAAAGATATTTCCAGCACCTTCAAAACTTACAAATTTCTTTAGTTCAGGAAGTTTATACTTCTTGTCCTTATAGGTATAACGCTGTTTTAGCTGTTTAACCATACCGATGGCATCCATACCGGTTTCAAGAATATCTGCAAGCATTGGTTCCGCGGTAAACCATGTGTCCATAAGGACATAATCAGCTTTAATACCTGCTTTTAAGGCATTCCTGATTAGGAGAACAGCTGCATCTGTTTTGTGCATCATACTTTCCTTACGGAGTTTGTATCCATTTGTACGATGATCAATTTGAGATGAAACTTCATTGTAGCGGTTGCTTTTATTCGCAGAAGAAAGCATGTTGAAGCCAGTTGGAATAAAGCTGTATCCATCTGACCAGCCAAGTGTAAGGAGTGTAAACCCCTTCTGACATTTATGCTCTACATGATCATAAATGCGTGCAAGAAGTTCTACTGATTTACTACGATTGCGTTTAATAACAGAATCATCAAGAATAAGGACCTTTACTCTTGCTGGTCTGGTAAGCGTATCAAAGGTTGTTGTAACTTTAACAGCCAGGAGCAGGAGAAATTTGCTCCAGTTATAGGAAGTTTCATTTAGAAAACGATAGTATGTATTCTTTGAGACGGCTTGATCTTTATGTTTAGAATTCAGGAAACGAAAGAGATTCTTGCCCTGAAACGCCAACAGTAGTAGAAAATGAAATACTTCATATGCGGAAATACCACAGGATTTTGTAATATTGGATTTACGCATCAGATTTCCGATTTTGAGTTTCTTAAAAGCATCAGAAAATGCATCTGGAGTATGGTCATTTGGGCATATTTGGTTTACCATAGGATTAGCACCTTTCTTTTGGGATTTTATTGATTTCGCTAATCTTATTATACCAAAGAAATGGTGCTATTTTAATGTCAATAAACCAATTGAGCCACTGAAATTGCTTGAAAAATCAAGCATTCTCTCCCGATATAGGGATGGGAAAGTTGAG
>JAKPAB010000039.1 GCA_029779695.1 Bacillota bacterium
TTCTGTCTACCAATCCAAGAGGAGAACAAGGGGGATTTGCTATTACTGGTATAGTTAAGGCTTATGGTGAGGACTTTGCAGAAAAATCCGATAGATGGCTTTCCACCGCAGATTCGGGAATAAACGCATTTGATTTAATAAACTCTGCAACATACATTACCAGCAGACCCGCTGAATTTAATACTTCTTCGGATGTCGTTCTCAGAATACAGAGACTTGCTGCAAAAACACTTCTGGAAGATCTTGATCTTGAACACGTAGCCCCAAGATTAAAATGATCCGCGGCCCATCCCCTATAAAATAGCTCGTTCAAAAGAATCAAATATATAAGAGAGCTATGGCTAGAATGGTAGAAATATATCCGAGAAACCCCGATGATCCCAATTATACTGAGGGATATCTTGAGACCAATAATGAGGTAGAGATCCTAATTGGTATGATCAAAAATATGATGCTAACAAGACCAGGACAGGTTTTGGGTGATCCTTATTTTGGTATAGATCTGGAATCTTTGATCTTTGATCTTGAAGTAGATCAGGCAACCTTGGAACAAGCTATAGCAATGCAACTAATGACATATGTGCCACTATCAAGATCAACATTCCAGGTCGAATTTAAGGTTGGATTTTTTAAGGGCGATTTTAGGGACGCATGCGTTATTGATTTTGCAATCAAAGGAAATCCAATACTGGGAATAAAAATAATTTAAGAATGGACTTTTTATCTAAAAATAAAGCGAAAATATCGGATCTTCTTTCCGAAACACTGACTTTGGTTCAGAACAGATATTCTCAGTCTGCCCAATTATTTACTGTTGCCTCAGTCTGGGGTCAAATAATATTCGTTCTTGAAAACCTCGTTCAGTTGGTTCTTTTCTTCATCGAAGATTCCATATCCGAATTGAATATAAACCAGGCAACCAGAGAAGCTTCGGTTTATGGTCTGGCCGCTTTGGCTGGTCACACCGCAACAAGAGCAATCTCTGCAAAAGGCGAAATAGAAATAAGATGGAATGGTAAAAACTTTGATGATGTTAGGGGAGGAGCAGTTTTATTACCAAATTATGCTGAACTCAAGTGCTTAAATAATGGTGCCTCTTATATAGTTAAGTTAAATTCAGACTATGTAAGGATCAACTTGAATCAAAACTCTGTGGTTACTGCATCAATAATCGAGGGAGCTAGAAAAACACAACAATTTACCGGGACAGGGAGATTCCTGCAAAGTTATAATATCTCATCCAGAGGAACATCAAATATAGAAAATTTCGAGGTTGAGGTTCTTGTCAATGGGAGAGAATGGAAGAGATACGATTCACTATATGATATGCCTCGTAATTCCGCTGGATTCATTGTTAAAAACTCCTTGATTTCAGGGATCGATATTTTCTTTGGTAATTTTAATTTTGGTGCAGCTCCGCCTCTTGGATCCACTATAGAAGTAAATTATATAGAATCCATCGGGTCTAACGGAAATGTTAATGTCAGCGATGCTTTTTTGGCACTTATGGAATTTACTTCAGATGGTACCGATTTATTTGGTAATTCTGTAACCCTAAAAGATGTTTTGTCGATCCAGTGTACTATAGCTCCTCAATTGGGTGCTAGTCAGGAACCTATTGATTTGACCAGGATTCTAGCTCCGAAAACTTCTAGGAGCTTTGTCTTGGCTAACCCTGATAATTACATCACATTCTTTGAGAAATTTGGGGCCTTTTCCATGATAGAAGCTTTTACCACATTCAATGATAACTACTTGGATGATGATAATATCATCTACCTCATATTAGTCCCTGATATTAATCAAAAGCTGAAGTCAAATGAAACATACTTTGATATTGCTCTTAGCGAATTTAAGCTTACAAATTCTCAGAGAAGCAGCATATTAAATCTTTTGGATGAAAGTGGACAAATGGTTGTGACCACGGAAGTTAAGATCTTAGACCCTATAATTAGCAGATACGTTGTCAATATAGTACTGACTATGTTCGAGGGATATGATCCAGAAACTGTTAAATCTGAAATAGTATCATTGTTAAGTGACTATTTTCTTTCTATCCGAAGAAGGGATAAAATACCTAGATCAGATCTCATTGCAATTATTGAAAATGTTGCGGGTGTAGACTCTGTCTCCTTGTATTTTGTTGGTGAAAATAATGAAAAAAATAAAAAGGAAAATACAGAATCTGATGAGATTGGATTTGATGAATTTGGTGATATCATTATGGAGAAGAATGAAATAGTAGTAATATCAGGTGGATGGGAAGATAGAAATTCAATCTATTATGATCTAGGAGCTGATATGAATAAGCTTTCATCCGTAAACATAGATATCAGGAGAATAGTTCCTCGAACATATAACACACAGGTCAATCAGATCAATAAGAATGCCCTAAAAAATAAGTAATTATGGCGGTAAAGAATAGCATATACGATTTCATACACTCTCAAAATGACGTAAGACTCAATAAGGGATTCGACTACGAGGGAAAAATATTTGAGAGGACAATGTCTCCCCAAATTCTTAATGGAGATAAAAATAGAACTGATATTCTAGCGAGTATTGAGGCGGTAGTTTATCAACTTTTTGAAACCACTAAGTATATCAAGAACTATATAAATTATACCGTTCCTAAAAATAACAAGTACGTTAGATAATGTCATATAAGAATCTTTTATTCTTCGATAAAAAAGGGGATCAATATAATCTCTCATGGAATGGAAGCCATTGGGAGGGATCTGTACTTTTTCCTAAAGTTTCAGAGGAATTGTTTGAGATTGAACACATTTTCATTCTCGAAAAATTCTATAATCTCTCCATGAATACCGTTTATGGATTTCCCCATAATACACCTTCAGTTCCTAGCACGAGTAATTGGAGAGTTAGATGGGAATCCGATTATGATGGAAAGATTGATGTGACGAATACCATATTCACATACGACCTTTCAATAGATCCAAATCTGGATGCACCGGTACTTAATAATGTTGACGTAATAAATATCTACCCAGATGAGGATCTTAACGAGACCTTTTCTTCTCCGGATGGGATAAGAATTACTGGTTATATAAATTCTACTGCAGCTCAAGTTAACGTTGCTCTTAGATCCTCTACTGAAGGGATTTATGACCGGAGATTGATATTAGAAGATGTAAGTGATCCGTCTGATATCAAAAGGATCCTGGTTATGGATTTTCATGGCGAGGTAGAGGGCGAGGATGATAGATTTTCGGTTTTGCTAGGAAACTTTGGTAGAAAATTTACCGCAGAGGATTCCAAACTATTGAGAGAAACCGATCCTAAAGAAGGGTATCCTGACTGGTTAAAAGTCAATGAAAAAAGAAAGGAACTTTTACTGGAAGGAGATAAAATATACTCCTATCTGGGTTCGTATAAATCCCTTATAAATGCTATTAGATTCTTTGGATATTATGACCTGAGAATCAAAGAATATTGGCTAAATCTAAAAGCGGATGCTGATGAGACCTTAACCCCCCTTCAACAAAATCAAAATTTCATTGACAAATATAGCAATCAGAAATCCGTCCAGACTATAGAAAATGTGCTTGCCGATGAAAATCATAAGAAGTACAAACAAATCGAGATATACGGAAAAAGAAAGGACGGAACCTATGGAATAAAAGAGAAATACGAGGAGATATTTCCGAGTGTATCTTATAAGAAGACATCTCTTTTTGGTCTTTTCTATGATATTAATAGGGAAAAGGAAGATGGCAGCGAGGATCAGTATGGATATCCAGTAGTGGAAGATGTCTTTATGTTTTCTCCCGAAGAGGTTCTTTTGAAATTGTTTGGTCTCAAGGAGAGATTGAAAAGAGACTATCTTCCCCTTAATGCCCGAATTATAGATATTACTGGAGAGGGAGTATATTTTGGAATCTATAAGACTAGAGCTTGGAGTGATCAGCTTCAAATAAACGACGTCAAACTTGGGATAGAGGTTAAATTCGATATCCAGCCAAAGAACGGGTACATCGAGGATCTTAGACCTTTTTATCTGAGAAACAACCCCAATATTTTCCAGTACCCTGTTGTTGACGGGTTACCCGAAACCACTGAACTTAGTCATTATGGAAATATCATCGAGCCTTATTCTAGTTTTCAAGAATATCAATATCCTTCTATAACATCGCTTAGTGATGCCATTAAAAAATTCTATGTCGATATTGAATATGGTAAAATGCCTAAGTTTTTAGGTGATGGCGATTATGATCCACCCGGATATAAATTATTCAAAAATGGTAATGATTATGTTTTTCCAGCAGGATGTCCTATAGTTTTAACTAATACGACTTTTGACCTTTCATGGGATGATATGGGCGGAGATTGGGACGGATTAAATCCTGTTTATCCAGCAACCTCATTAAACGTTGCGAGCTACACGTCGACAGTATCTCCAAACCCTGGATATCCTCTATCGATACAAAGTTCAAGCACGATCGTAACTATTCCTACTGTTACGCCATCAATGCAGACTTTTTATATTCCAACAGGACAAAACTATTTTTCTACCGTTGGTTCTGAAGTCCTATTCATTAGGATACAAAACCAAAGTGGAACCGAGTTTATGTTGGGATATGTTATTTCTGGTGGATATAACACTCTGACCGGACAGTTGGACATAAATATTATTTACACATCAGGAAGCGGCACATTTTCAACATGGGAAGTTATTCCTGTGAATGTTTTTGATGATGTGTATATCTTCAATTGGTATCAAAATTTCGCCAGCCCTGGAGGATCCTATTCATGGGAAAGAATCAAATATCTTGATTTCTATGAAATTGAATGGACCATTTCAAAGTCTGATGATAGGCCTTATTATTTTTCATATAGAGGAAAAATCGATGAACTTGAAGTCGTCCCACATTTTTTACCATACACTGGGACTTATGACATACAATGTAGAGTTTGGGACACCTTAAACTCGATTTCTCTCGGAATTCAAAAATCTGCTATCGAAATAAAATCGAGAGATATAGAGCTGAATACGATAACGAGATACAGAGAGTCCGAAAAATATGATTGGGATAATACTGTTCTCACCTGGTCAGACTATGAATCTCAATGGATCTGGCCTGTGGAGCACAAGGAAAAAACTCAGGATCTTTCTACATTCATTAATAATTTCCCCGAATATTCAAATAACTTTAATGAAGGACAGAACTGTGAGATCCTTACCAAAAAGCCAGAAGTAAAGGCTAATGCCTCCTTCGATTTTACTGCTATCACATATTCTATAGTTCAGATATCTAGCCCAAGTCCAGGAACGCTTGCTCAAGTGCAGACTACAACCCCACACGGATATTCGGCTAATCAGAATGTCTGGATCTATGATTCTCTTGGTAATCCATATGGACTTTTCCCTATAACTTCGATAGTTAACCCAACGACCTTTGAGATTCCACAGATCTTATCATCTGTCATCTCGGGAGGAACCGTTATAGGAGACGGGAACATTACTATTCAGGCTGATGGAGTTGAGATAGTCAATGTTAATTTTAATGGATCATTAACTTCAGTATCTGCTCTCATTTATCAGGCTATCAATGGATTAGTAACATATCCCGACTATACTGTTTATTCCTTGACCTCATCCACTACTAATATCGGGGCGAACACCCTTGTTATTAATGCTCCAGACGATACCGGATCAACATGGAATGGAAAATTACTGTCCATAACAACCAGTGGATGTATGTTCTCTTATTCCTCATCCGTACCTTTTTCTGGCGGATCAAATGAAAAAGAAGAATATGTTGCTTATGATTTTACAACGGCTCCACCAACGCCTAATGCAGCCCTTTGGGGAACTAAAAAAATAGCTTGGGATGCTTTCGAAGACTTTGAGTTCGATAAGGCTTATTCCCAGACCTGGGACATGTATGACTACCATAATGACTGGTTAGGAGGGTTTAATTTATATTCTCTCCAATACGGAGATAAAATAAAAATTGGAAAGGACACGGAAGGTATAATATTAGGAGAAAAAGATTCCCCTCCAAATTCTTATCTTGATCTTAAGGAGGCTGCAGATCAGCTCAACGCATCCACGGATACCGGAATTTCTAAATTTGAATATGTTGTTCGCAACTATTCAGAGCTTCCTTTTAATTTTGGAATTTCTGGTAATTCAATTTCTCCCGATTTGTCAACAACCCCAGGACCTAGAAATGTCGGATATTCGCATTTTACTGTTCCGTTTGCAACTGTTTCCCCTTCTTTAGGAAGCCCAGTTTCCCTTGCCTGGGATCTTAATGGAGATGTGTGGATTTCCGGAAGTGATCTTGTAAGTTTTGATGGGTTAAACATGAATCCATATAATTCTACTAATAGCCCTCTACCCTCCAACGGACTGACTACTTCTTTTATTGAGATCACCGAAAATGGTGGAAGATTTATTGGTATTAAAGGAACCGGTACTCCATTGGTATATTGGAATGAAAGGAACTCAAGTCTGAATAATGTCTATACAATTTCGGATTTTGCGGACAACCAGGGAAACCCTGTTCTTACCTCTTCTATTGTGGATTTTAATTTAATGGAGGAGAACCCTTCCACCAACGATCTGTTTATTGCTTGTACCGAATACGGATCTCCTGGTCAGAATGGTTTACTGTTCTATTGTGCTTCTGAAAATAGCTGGAGACTTTATACTACTCTAAACTCTGATCTTCCGTCTGGGAATATTAGAGATCTGAGAATTCGATACTATAGTGACAACGAATGGTATCTATGGATTGCGACAGATAATGGTGTGGCTAGATTCGACGGAATAGATTTCAGAATCTATAATACCGGGAATTCTGGCCTCCCAGATAATGATGTTTATTCGATAGAGCTGGATAAATTGGGTCACATCTGGTTTGGAACAATGAATAACCTAGTTTATTATGATTATAACAGATGGTCCGTATGGAACAATGGAACAAGTCCAGACTTATTTCCAGGTGCGATTATTGACATAGTTGAAACCAATAATGCGAATATCTGGTTTATTCTTGATGTAGGATCGCCAAGCAATAGAATGTTATACTATTTTAACGGCTACAATTTTACCAAATATGAGTATAAAGCTGATGGTATCACTCCTTTGAATCCTATTAAATTAATGGTTGCCCCTTGGAAAACCATTAAAAATGGATTTACTGTTTTTCCGATGAACATCATCTATCTCAGCGACACTGAACTCAATTTTGTTGATTATATAGTTCCCCATATTCACGCACTCCCTAAATTCCCAGGAGCTGATGGGTACCAATTCATCTATCACGAGCCGAAGGGAATACTCCCATCTTTAACAAATAGTTCGACTTTGGGAGATGGATACGGAAATCTGAGCTTTAATTGGTCACCTGGTCCTTTATACGATAACATAACATTGAATTCTGATGGAATTAGACCTGATCTTCCTAATGTGGACAGATATTCATGGAGCAAACCTATTTGGCAAAGATATAGTGTGAATAATTTAAAGAATAGATTTCCATCATTGGATCTAGATCACACTTTTTTATATGCCCCACTGAGAGACATTATCAATGGAAAAGCAACCAATGAATACTATTGGAAGAATTTACCTGTTGAAAGAATATCATCCAAAAAGAAGAACCTTTTAATCAGCGATGTGGAATGGATCATATCTATGGGAGATATTAGCAACGACTACTTATTCTCTAGCATAGTCGACCGCGAGGGAGACGTGATAGTAACAGGAGGATACACAGGAACCGTTTTTGCCGGCGAAGTTAATAATATAGCGACTCAGAATGTTTATCTCACTTCTGGAAACTCTGGAGTTAACCAGTCTGGTATCGTTTTAAAGTATAATTCCTCTGGAGTTCTGCAATGGGCTAGATCAATAGATAATATCTCACAAAATGTGTCCATATTCAGTGTTAAAACCGATTTATTCGATAACATATATGTAACTGGATACTATACCGATACGATCAGTTTAAACAATGAATACGTGTTTATTAACAAGTATTCTCCTGATGGTAACCTACTCTCTTCTGGAATAGTAAGCACCGTTGGTACTGGACAGATCCAATCATTCGATATTGAACTTGATAAATTTGGAAATATCTATATTTCAGGAAGATTTTCAGGAACCATCACATTGGGATCTAAAACCTTCACCACATCAGGTGTTTCGGTGTTTGTTTCTAAACTCGATGAAATTCTCAATTTTGTTTGGACCAATACATTCGATTCCAGCTTTGCAGGAACAGATGACATGGTGATTATGCAGGACATCTTCATCTATCTAACCGGATCATATACTGGATCTATAGATTTTGATGGTAATGTTCTAACTTCATCTGGCTCTGATGTATACTTCACCAAGCTAGACACAGGAACAGGAGCAGTTCTATGGAGCAAGAATTTTGGAGCATCCACTGCGGGTGATTCTAAGATTGTAATGGATCCTAAAGGTCATTTGATTTTAACCGGGACATACTCCGGGACTATTGCTTCAGATGGAAATTCAATAAGCTCTCCGACATCTTCACTGTATCTAATGAAGTTTACCCCAACGGGTAAGTCTATCTGGATGAAGACAACTAGTGGGTCTCTGACATATGGATATGCGGCAATTAGTGACTCCGAAGAGTATATTTACGTCACTGGGGTTTACACTGGTCCAACAACCTTCTCCCCCTCTACTGCAAACTCATTTGGAAATGATGACATATTTATAGGTAAGTGGGACAAGGATGGAGTTTTAATAGACCTGGTAACCATGGGAGGAATCAGCATGGATAGCGGAAATGCTCTTTCACTTGATAAAAATGAGAACTTGTACCTCTCTGGATATTTCACGGGATCCAATACTCAATTTAGTCCTTTCGTAGCTTCCTCCCCACAGCCAGGGGGAACTGAAGGATTTTTATTAAAGATCCCAAAGAAGAGGTACTATACCGGTCTTGCTATTGGAAACGTTTCATCCTGGCTGGGATCTCACTCCTGGTCTTGGAAGGAATCAAAAGTTTTCAAGAATGAATTTGAGATTCCTATTGCTTCGACAATCTTCATTAATCCTATAGACTCTTTGATTCCTGGTAAAAAGAACCACGTCTGGACACTAATAGACACCGGTACGGGCGATATTTTACTAAAGGTAAGGAAAACACCTTATTTCATTTATACGTTCATTAAAGAGGGGTTTTATGACGTTTCTTGTGAACTCGAGGATGCCAATGGAAACCCAGTTTCGGTTGTACATAGCGGAAAGATCAGAGTGATCGATCATAAAAGCCCAGACGCGGAAGATCTTATTCCAGCAACTGTGAATA
>JAKPAB010000048.1 GCA_029779695.1 Bacillota bacterium
TTTGATAACCTGTAGGAAATCCGTAACATCCAGATTCATGTTCACACAATATTCCGGCTGCAACGCATCACGAAACACATGGAAATGCATTCTGCGTTTCCATGTGGCTATATTTATTTCTCTATATGTATTCATGTTTTTAACTTTAAATTTACTTTTACCTCAAATTTTATTCTGCGAGATTGTCAATATCCCCGTTCAGTATCTTTTCTATATTCTTTTTTACTTTCTCTGCAGGCCACTCCCACCACCGTCTATCTTGCAGTTTTTTGAGTGTCAGATCATCAAACCGTTTGCGAATTTCTTTTGCTGGTATTCCACCAACAATGGAATAAGGAGCCACATCCTTTGTCACAACAGCCCGTGTACCGATGATGGCACCATCGCCGATAGTTACTCCCTGCATGATTATTGCCTGATATCCAATCCATACATCATTGCCAATAATAATATCACCATGATTATCCCATGCACGTGCCACATTCCATTCATCCAGTTCCCATTCATCGGGGAAAACAGGGAAAGGATAGGTTGAAAGCGACTTCAATGAATGATTGCCGCCCGTAAACAGAAACTTCGCCCCACATGCAATGGAACAGTATTTGCCAATGACAAGTCTCTCCTTGTTACAAAGTGGATAATGATACAGCACGTTATTACATTCAAAATCACGAGGATCTTTCTCGAAATCATTATAAATAGTAAAATCACCGACGATGATATTCGGGTCTTTCACTACAGATTGGAGATAAACACTCTCTGTCGCATTATTTCCCTTACGGGGATATATTAGTTTGGGATTCATTTGAAAAACTTATTGTTTATTATTAAATTTGAAATATTATGTTTCTATCTTTCTTTTCCAATCTTGCTAACTTCAGTTTAATGGTTAAGGACTGCTGCATTGATATTCATTTCACGAAGTTTTGATATTATCTCCGATTCCGAAACGCCGGTACATTCTATCCTTAGTACTTTCTCCCAGTCCTCAAGATCTACACTGATATCGAATATACTGAAACCGTTTCCCAATAACCTTTTTATTTGTCTTACTTCCTTTCGGCAGGAGACGGATGTAGTAAATATTAAAATCTGATGTTCCATATTAATAAGAATACTAGTATTAATTGCTTTTAGAGCTTGTACATTTATCTCTTGACCATCTTCATCAGTTCATTCGCGGGTGTTCTTTTTAAGTCTGTATTTCTCAATCAATCGCTCACGCGTACTTTCGTCAATCGACTTCATGTAATCTTTCCATCCGGGACAGAAGTTGATATGCCAACGCCATAGCCGTCCCAAAAATGATTTTGGATTTAAATCGTATCTTGCCCGCATCGGACAATTCTCACAATTATTCTTCATGTTAACTAACGTATTTTCTAGTTATTCTACAAAGATTACTTATCCTTTTTGGCTTATTTGCCCCATTATCTGTACAAATCCTTGCTTAAAGAATTGGTACATCATATCGATAGCTTCGGGTGGTTCATTTTCCAACAGGAGAAGTATCTCTTTGGCAAATTCCAAGTAACCACTACCATTGGCAGTAACAATCCTGGCATCGCTTACAGCTTGTTTATTGATATATCCCTGTTCATTGGTATAGTTCTCACCACCCCATTGCTTGAGTTGTTCAAGCCCGTTGCCGGTATGCTTTACATGGTTTAAGCATCCGATTTTTGCCATAAAAGATGCAGCATTACAAATGGCACCTATAATCTTATTTTGGTCCATCGCCTTTTTTATCATAGGTATCACCCGTATGGCTTCTTCTTTCTGCCAACCATATCCGCCAATCAGTACCAAGGCAGCATAATCATCGGGCATCGTCTCAAAACTGTAGTCGGGTACAATACGAAAGCCGCTACATGAACTGACAGGATTTAAGGTTGGAGCTACCACCTTATTCACATACTTCGGGTTTTGACGTATGGCTGTGGCATCATTACTGATGGCGCCAGCCAAGAATACTGACTCATGGTCAGCATACTCATCTAAAAGTAGATACAATACTTCGTTTTTCATTTTTTTTATTTTGTTATTTATATTACTGTAAATGAATAAACCGTTTTTCTTCACTTTTTGAGTGAAAAAGATTACAAAAGTACAACTACTTTTGCAATTATGATTGTATAATATGGACAAAGATACTTATGAATCCCCATATTCATTGTAAAAAAAAGACATCTTTCTACTTGGCGCAACAACTTTGCCGATTTTTTGCTATTTTTGCATCATGAATTTCTTTAATATCATCTGTCCGAGTAAAGAGCTTGCTCCATATATCCGTCATTATTGGCATTTCCAAATTGACGCCAATCAGCGTTTTATCGACAAGATTGTGCCGATAGGATGTGTGTATATGCTGTTCCAGCTGGGTGATAATCCTCTCTATGATTATACTCGGAAAGATTTCAGACCACGGATCTTCGTCTGTGGTCAAGAGTCGGAACTGTCAGATGTAGGTTCGAATGGCGATACAGAATTACTTACTGTGGTTTTTCAACCTTATGCCGCCAAAACTTTCTTCAATATGCCAATGAACCTAATTTACAAACAACGGATTGATGTGAATGATTTGGACGATAACGAACTCAAGAATTTAGCAACACGTGTGGCAAACGAGAAATCGGCAGACAACGGTATTCGGCTCATAGAGGACTTTATGTGTCAGAGACTTAATCATATTACAGATTACCATCTGAAACGTATTACTGCTGTGGTTCGTGATATCGTTATTAATCCAGACCATAGCCTTATGGATTTCTCGGATATAGCTTGTTTGTCACCCAAACAGTTGTCGCGGGTGTTTATGGAAACCGTCGGCGCATCTCCAAAGGTCCTTTCCCGAATTGTCCGTGTCAGGAAAGCTTTGTTTTTATTACGAAGTAATTTATATTCATTGTCGCAAATTTCTTATAAATGCGGATTCACGGATTCTTCTCACATGAATAAAGAATTTAAGATCTTCACTAATTGCACACCTATGGAATATCTCTGCAATTATCAACTGGACAGAGATCCATATTCAGAATACATTTTCGCCAGTAGTGATACATTCGAAATGTGATTTTCTGCTGTCTGTCTGATGAGGACTCTGATGTTTAACAGTGAACCGCCCGAGAGCAGTTGGTCTCCCTTGTTCATTGTCTTTAGAATATGATCCATCTTATGCCTTCTTGTTTTCAATAAATAGAGCCATGCAAAAAACCGATTCGATACAGAGCATGACAACGGCTAATACATAAGGCTCATAATTCAGTCCTATAGCCAATGAGACAACGGGAATGATAACC
>JAKPAB010000055.1 GCA_029779695.1 Bacillota bacterium
ATTGTACTTCTTCTGATTGGAGAGAAATTTATTGCAGATGATTCATTAATATCTGTATCAGATTATCTGCAGGATGATGACTTTATGAGGGCACTTTTGGAGGAAAGAGGCAGAATATTTTCGAGACAGATCGAGCATTCCGATGATAATGTAAGCGAGCTGATGAGGGATATGAGATAGAGCTGATAAGATAGAACTTATAAGATATAAATGTAAATTGTGCTTAATATAAAACATAAAATAAAGTGAACAAAGTTTGAACTTAGTCTTTCTTGAGTAGAATTTCATTAATTACAAGTGTATAATAACTAGCGTTTGTAATTGTACTGAATGACTTTCCCTAAATAGTGAGAAGAGAAGATTGTAGAAGGTTTATATGAAAAAGGTTAAGAAATACGGTGATTTTATATTAGCACTTATAGTTTTGATCTTTGCAGTTGCTGCAGCAATTGTTGTGATAAAAATGGTAATAAATAAGAATGATGGATCGCTTTTTCCGAAGAATAAAAGCAATACAGAAGCTACCAGCATTACGAAGAAAACTACCAAAAAAAAGACTAGTTCATTTTCAAAAGAAGATGATAGTGTAGGAACGATATTTATAGGAGATAGTCGAACGGTCGGATTAAATAAGGCTGTTGATATAGAGGCGGAGGACAGACAGTTCGTTGTTGCTAAGGTAGGAATGGGATATAACTGGTTTGTGAAAAGTGCACTTCCTGAGATTAAGAAGATTAAGGCAGAGAATACAGCTCTTACAAAATGGAGATACGTGATTAATCTTGGAGTTAATGACCTATCAGATATCAATAAATATTTAGACGAATATGATGAATTGACCAATGAGGATTCTTCTATTCAATTAGTTCTTGTGTCTGTCAATCCTGTTAAGGATTATCCAACGATAACAAATAGCAGTATCAAGAAGTTTAACTCTAAACTTATGGATGCAGGATATGATTACATTGACACATATAGCGCTCTGGTGAAAAAAGGATATGAGACTGTTGACGGACTTCATTACAAAGATGCAACGTATGATGATATCTATGATTTAATAGAGTCAGGTCTTTCAGATTTGTAGATCGATCTTGGCATTAAATTACACCTATGATCAAATAAAAATAAAGTATATTAAAATAAAACCCGGGAGCTTTTGCTCTCGGGTTTTTGCGGCAAGTAATTAAAAAAGGATCAGATACAATGAGAATCTAATATAATGAGGATCTAATACTTAATTGATTCTGAATTTAAAAAATCAGCGATTGACTGAATTCCTTCATCAGAAAATTCCTCTTCGTGCGTCAGTTTTTCTTCATTGGTTGTATCGAAGGCTAGAGGACCTTTCCACATATATATTATGAATTTATCCGCATTCTCTGGATTCCTTTCGATTTTATATCGCATATTCCCAATGCTTCCGGTATAGGAAGTCTTTTTGTAATATGGAATTGAAAGAAGATCTTTTTTATTAATCATAAAAAACTTATTTCCTTAGTCGTTCGTTTTCAAATCTTGACCTAGTACGAACTGCATATTTTAAATGTTCAAAACGTTCATCCAGATCACCATCAGGAATTACAACATCAAGTGATGCAGCCATATTATCGATCATAATGTCTGTTATATCAGAATGCATATCGTCAAGGATCTGATATTTTTCACCAATATCATCTGTATCAAGAAAATGTAGAAGGCTCTTGTTGACTCCCTCATACTCATCATCAGAATCATATGAGCTGGCAGACTGAACGGTAGAAGAATTGGAAAAAGCATTAGGGTTACACTGTTTGTCACATAAGGAGCTGCTAACTTCTTTGTTCTGATCAACATGAAAAGAGGAAGGGATGATCCTAAGATCATCATTAAGTACCCTATAGGTAAAACGATGTTTCTCAATCACATTAGGATACTTCGTGTGATCAACATCGCTTATGAACATATCATAAGGTCTGGCAAAGATACCAAATGGCTCATAGAGAGCCTGATATATAACTAATTTTTCTCTTGTTTCTGAATGGGTGGCAACAGCAATGATCTGGTAGTAATTGTTCTTGAAGTGTCTGTATATCTCACCCGGTTTGGGACTTCCCTGCGGCATATTTTGCCTCGATTCTATTCTATATCTGTTCTATAAATTTAGTCAGCTTCAAAATGAAAACTCAAATATATCCTGTGATAAAGAATTACTAATGATCTGACGGCCTAATAATAGCATTAAGAAGAAGCTAATTAAAGAATAAAAATTGTATATTTGGGTATATGTAATATAGGTCTGTCTGTATATATAAAGTATTGGAGGCATAATGCAAAAGCTAAAAAACAGCTAGGCAGATACATATGACAAATTAGGCGTAATAACCCATTATCATGCCTTACTCATCTCGCTGTTATGATATTTTTTGTCCATGGTCACATCTTTTCCGAACCATGCCGGAGGTATAAAAGCATTAGCATCTTCAATAGATGGAAATTCTACCTCTGCCATTTTTAGGTTGGAACCATTCGGCTCATAAACATTATCAAAAACATCTAATTCAATTTTTAAATCATTCTTAATAGATTTTACATATCTGGTCTTTTTGATTATCTTACCATCGACCTTGGCTGTCAGATGGTTATAAGATTCTTCTGTAAGAGGAAACGTCTCTTCTTGATGCGCCAGTAGTCCACTTGATTTGTATACAAAACTGTATTTGTCTCCGGAATGTCTGATCCTGAGTACAGGATCGGTGCATATATATCCCTGCTCGATTCGTCTGTTAGCCCAGGCTTCGATATCCTCTGGAAGATCTGATATTAAAAATTTTCTCTCTATTTCCATTATGTACTCTCTATTCTATATATATTCCTATATTCCATTTAATTCATATTCATTTAATTTACATCTGTTTGGTGCATATCAATTTAGTTTGTATTAATTTAGCATGCGCTGATTTAATTTACTTTTTAAAAATTTATAGCTATATTTTGAACTCAACGCCTTCATAATGCAATAGTAAACAAAAACGGATAATAAAGATATAAAATAGGTTAAAGGTCATTTTCAACCCTAAAACAATTTACAAATAACTTTTTTATGCTAATATTTATAATATGTGTGCATTCAAAAGGAATAAAAATCCAATGAAAGGGGAATACACGATATGAGAACAGCAGTAATATGTGCAGATGGACAAGAAGAAGTTGAGGCTCTTACCGTTGTAGACATGCTAAGGAGAGCAGGAATAGAAACAGATATTGTTTCTGCACAGAATCGGGGAAGAATAGATGGATCACATCATATAGAGATAATAACAGATGTCGATATTAGAGACTGTGATTGGAAAGAGTATGATGCAATTGTTATTCCCGGAGGCCTTAGAGGCGTTGAGAACCTCAGGAACAATGTTCCACTTATAAATAAAACTCAGGACTTTTTCGAAAATAAAAAATTAGTAGCAGCAATTTGTGCTGGACCAACCGTTCTTGGCAAGGCTGGTATACTAAGAGGAATAAGAGCCACATGTTATCCAGGAATGGATAGGGAATTAGGCGGAGCAGATTATATTGACGAAAAAGTTGTAGTTGATAAAAACGTTATTACAGGGAGAAGCATGGGGTCAGCCATTGATTTTGCATTGGCGATCATAGAATATCTTACTGACAAAGAAACCAGTGATAAAGTGGCTGGTGGTATTGTATATAATGTATAACAATTGTTGTAATTTTACATCAATTATGCTATAATCTCTCGATGCCTGTCTAGAAGATGGGCTGTTACTTATGAATTTAAGGAGGAATTTTTAGAAGATGAGCGTACAGGTTGAGAATTTAGAACATAACATGGCGAAACTTACTGTAACGGTAGACGGCGATAGATTTGAAAAGGCTTGCAATGATGCATATATGCGTCAGAGAAAGAGCATTTCTGTTCCAGGTTTCCGTAAGGGAAAGGTTCCCAGAGCATTAGCAGAGCGTATGTACGGCGAAAATATCTTCTTTGAGGACGGAGCAGACATCCTATTAAAGGAAGTCTATCCTGAAGCTTATGATGAGAGCGGACTTGAAATCGTATCTCAGCCTAAGATCGACATCGTCCAGATAGAAAAAGGCAAAGAGTTCATCTTTACTGCAGAAGTTGCAGTTAAGCCTGAAGTTAAGCTTGGTAAGTATGTTGGAGTTACAGTTACTAAGATCGACACTTCAGTATCCGATGATGAGATAAATGAAGAAATTGATCGTCAGAGAAATCAGAATGCAAGAACAGTCTCAGTTGACAGAGCTATCGAGGATAAAGATACAGCAGACATCAACTTTGAGGGATTCAAGGATGGAGCACCTTTTGAAGGTGGCAAGGGTGAGAACTATAAGCTTGTTATCGGATCACATTCATTCATTGATACATTTGAAGAGCAGCTTATCGGTAAGAAGGCTGGAGAGGATGTTGATATCAACGTAACATTCCCTGAAAAATATCAGGAAGCCTCTCTTGCTGGTCAGCCTGTAATGTTCAAGGTACATATAAACGAGGTTCTTGGAAAGGAACTTCCAGAATTTGATGCTGACTTCGTTCAGGATGTTTCAGAATTTGAAACAGTAGATGATTTCAAGAACGATGTAAAAGAAAAGCTTCAGAAGAACAAAGAAGAAGGCGCTAAGCATACCAAGGAAGACGAAGCTATCGCTAAGATCATTGATGATTCTGATATGGATATTCCAGAAGCAATGATCACTACTCAGGAAGATAGAATGATCTCTGAAATGGATGGAAATATGAGACAGCAGGGTCTCTCATTCCAGCAGTATCTTCAGTTCACAGGAATGACAATGGAACAGCTTAGAGAGCAGATCAAGCCCGATGCTACTAAGAGAATTCAGCAGTCACTTGTACTTGAGGCAATTGCTAAGGCAGAGAAGATCGAAGCTTCTGATGAAGAGATCGAAGCTGAGATTCAGAAGGTTGCTGATCAGTACGGAATGAAGATCGAAGATCTTAAAAAGAACGTTACTGATGATGAGAAGAAGAGCATCTCAGAGGACCTTAAGTATAACAAAGCTGTTGATTTCGTAATGGAGAACATCAAAGAGCGCGCTAAGGCCAAGAAAAAAGCAACCAAGAAGGATGCAGAGTAATTTTTAATTAGATAATAGGGCTCGCTGTTATTTTCGCGAGCTCTATTTTTACAAATACGGAACTTTTGAACGGGGTAAGAGTTTTGATCTTCTTATCGGCATAAACCGATCAGATTAAAGATATGGAGGCTATAAAATGGCAACAATTCCTTATGTCATTGAACAAAACAGCAGAGGAGAACGTTCTTACGATCTATATAGCAGATTGTTAAAAGATCGTATAATTTTTCTCGGAGAAGAAGTAAATGAGACAACAGCTCAGATAGTAATTGCAGAGCTCCTATTCCTGGAGTCCCAGGATCCTTCCAAGGATATTCATCTGTATATCAATTCCCCAGGTGGAATGGTTACAGCAGGACTTGGAATCTATGATACTATGAAGTATATCAAGTGTGATGTTTCTACTATCTGCGTAGGAATGGCAGCGTCCATGGGTGCTTTTCTTTTAGCAGGTGGTCAGAAGGGCAAGAGATTTATCCTTCCCAACGCTGAGGTAATGATACATCAGCCTTCAGGCGGTACCAAGGGACAGGCAACAGAGATCCAGATCGCTGCTGAAAATATTTTAAAAACCAAAGAGAGATTAAACAGAATACTCGCAGAAAATACAGGCAAGCCTTATGAGCAGGTATGTATCGACACTGACAGAGATCATTATCTTTCAGCTGAAGAAGCATTGGAGTATGGTCTTGTAGACAGCATTATCGCAAACCGTAAGGAAGCTGAAAAGGAAGATAAGAAATAATGGCTCAGAAAGACAATCATGAAATCAGGTGCTCATTCTGTGGCAAATCGGAGAGAGAAGCCCACAAGATGATTGCCGGACCAAACGGTATATATATCTGTGATGAGTGTGTTGATATCTGTAGCGATATCATCGACGAAGAACTTGGTGGTGACAGAGCTTATGAACAGCCCGAAGAAGAAGAATTTCAGATTCAGCTGAAAAAGCCTGAGGAATTAAAAAAATTCTTGGATGAATATGTGATCGGACAGGATGAGGCTAAAAAAGTTCTCTCTGTTGCGGTATACAATCATTATAAGAGAATAGTCTCCAAGACAGAGTCTGATGTGGAGCTGCAAAAATCTAATGTCCTTTTGTTAGGACCTACAGGATCAGGCAAGACACTTTTAGCTCAGACCCTTGCCAAGGAACTGGGAGTTCCCTTCGCAATAGCAGATGCAACAACACTAACAGAGGCAGGATATGTAGGCGAGGATGTGGAAAATATCCTTCTCAAGCTTATTCAGTCGGCTGATTATGATGTTAAAAAAGCAGAGCATGGAATCGTATATATTGATGAAATTGATAAGATAACCAAAAAGGGTGAGAACGTTTCTATTACAAGAGATGTATCAGGCGAAGGTGTTCAGCAGGCTCTTCTCAAGATTTTAGAGGGAACCAATGCGTCAGTACCTCCTCAGGGCGGTAGAAAACATCCTCAGCAGGAACTCATTCAGATCAATACTACGAATATCTTGTTTATCTGTGGTGGAGCATTTGAGGGTATTGATAAGATAATCGATGAACGTACATCAGAGGCAACCATGGGATTTGGTGCTGAAGTTGTAGACAGAAAAGACAGACAGATAGGAGAGCTGCTTAGAAAAGTTCTTCCTCAGGACTTTATTAAGTTCGGTCTTATTCCGGAGTTTATTGGTCGTGTGCCTATTAATGTGGCATTGGATCAGTTAACAGAGAATGATATGGTTCGAATATTAAAGGAACCCAAAAATGCCCTTACTAAACAGTATGTAGAACTTCTTAAAATGGATGGAGTCAAGCTTCAGTTTGAGGAGGATGCTCTTCGTGAGATCGCCAAAAAATCCATTGAGAGAAAGACTGGAGCCAGAGGACTTCGTGCCATCATGGAAAATATTATGATGGACTATATGTATCACGCTCCATCAGATGATTCAATAACAGAAATCAATATAACAAAAGAAATGGTAGATGAAAATCTTCTCCTAGAGGATAAGAATAAACCTAATAATGATGAGGTTCTAGCTATAGAATCTGAAAAAGAAAATAAAAAGAAAAGCGCATAAGAATTGAGGTAAAATCGAATGATAATTCATTCAGCGGAACTTGAGACTGTATGCGGCATTACATCACGGCTTCCGGATAATGTTCATCCGGAAGTCGCTTTTGCAGGAAGATCTAATGTCGGCAAGTCGAGTCTTATTAATTCCATTTTGAACAGAAAGGCACTTGCGAGAATCTCAAAAGAGCCGGGCAAGACACAGACTCTTAACTATTATTTATTAAATAGTGAGATATATCTGGTAGATTTACCAGGATACGGTTATGCAAAAATTGACAGGACCACAAGAGAAGAATGGGGACTGATGATCCAGAAATATCTGATCGGATCTAAGATGCTTCGCTATGTGTTTTTGCTTGTGGATTCAAGACATGCACCATCAGCAGATGATATAAATATGTTTGATTGGCTAAGGTCCATGGAGATAGACCCAGTCATTATAGCTACAAAGTGCGATAAAATAAAGCCAAGAGAAATTGAATCTAATATTAATACGATCAGAAAATCACTTGGTGCTGATGAAGATACAATAATCCTACCTTTTTCTTCGGTTACAAAAGAAGGCCTAGATACACTGCTGGATTTATTAGACCAAGTAATTGAACAGGAAAATCAAGTCTAATCTTATTTGACAGCGTGTGTTTCTAACCATATAATAAAAAAAACAGGAAAAGTTTAGACTTTGGAAAAGGAAAAATGATAGAACTAATTTTACAAATCGCTGTAATTATTTTTTTGCTGATTGTATCAGCATTCTTTTCGTCTGCTGAAACAGCACTTACAACTGTGAGCAGAATTAAACTTCGTACTGCAAAAGAAGCCGGTGACAGAAGAGCGGAGAAGGCTCTTTTGATCACAGATGGTGAGACGAGAATGAAGAGCAAGATGATGTCTGCTATTCTGATTGGCAATAACATTGCCAATATATCAGCATCTTCTATTGCAACCAGCGCTGCAATCAAATTGTTTGGAAGTTATGGAGCCGGAATTGCAACAGGTATTCTTACACTTCTTATTCTTGTTTTTGGAGAGATAACCCCAAAACATTCTGCGGTTATCCGTTCTACAGAGATTTCACTCAAAGATGCGTATCCTATATGGATGCTGATGGTTGTTTTTACACCACTGATCATAATTATCAATTCCCTTACAATTTTTATATTGAGAATCACAGGCGTTAGTCGTGAGGATTCAAAAGATACACTTACGATGGACGAACTTCGCACTTTAGTGGATTATAGCGAAGAGAACGGAGTAATAGAGCAAACTGAAAAAAATTATATTCATAATCTTTTTGATTTTTCTGATTCCATGGTAAAAGAAATAATGGTGCCGAGAATCGATATTACGGCTGTAGATGTAAACTGGTCCTATAGCAAGCTTATACGGACTTTTGAAAAGGCCAGAAAAACCAGAATGCCGGTTTGCGAGGGTGATACGGATCATATCATAGGAATCCTTAATATTAAGGATCTTATTCATTTTAGGACTAATGAAGCTTTTTCAGTGAGAAAGCTTATGTATGAGCCTTATTTTACCTACGAACAAAAAAATACAGCGGATCTGTTCTCAGAGATGCGTCAGAATTCCATAAGCATGGCAATAATTCTAGATGAGTATGGCGCTGTTGCAGGTCTTATAACACTGGAAGATCTGTTAGAAGAGCTTGTAGGAGAGATACGAGATGAGTATGACAGTAATGAAGAGGATGATATTATCCAAATAAGCGACAGAGAATTTGTTGCTCAGGGTTCTGCCAATCTTTATGATCTATGTGAAAAACTTCCCCTGGATTTTGAGTCGGAAGATTATGACACATTAGGTGGATATCTGACAGGTTTGCTAGATCATCTACCAAGGGCAGGAGAGATATATGTGACAGAGAGCGGAGTTATCCTATCTGTTGCCAAGGTAGGCAGAAGAAGAATTGAAAAAATACGGATCAAGTTCCCGGAACCGGTGGAGCTTGAATCTGATGATATAGCAGAAAATAATGATAACCCGGATGTTGTGGACGAAAAAGATATTGAGTGACAACGGTAAGAAATAAGGGGGACGCGTCATGCCTGATATTGAATCTGAGATTAGAAATGAAGCTCTATGGCCAGAAGGCGATAAGAAAATCGATTGGGTCAGAAAAAACTGTGATATTCTTCGCTCTCTTGAGGAAGAATTTGCTGATTCTAAGCCATTTAAGGGCATAAGAATAGCACTTTCGGTTCATCTAGAGGCAAAGACGGCTTATCTATGCAAGGTATTGGCCGCAGGTGGTGCGGAGATGTATATTACAGGGAGTAATCCTCTTTCTACACAGGATGATGTGGCAGCATCCCTGGTTCATCATGGATTGTCTGTTTTTGCTTGGTATGGATCTACAGAACAAGAATACAATCATCATATAGACATGGTATTGTCCCATCATTGTAATATAATTATTGATGATGGTGGCGATCTGGTTCATATACTTCATACTGACAAAATAGAAGAGCTTCAGTATGTCATAGGTGGATGCGAAGAAACTACTACAGGTATAATAAGATTAATGAGTATGAATAAGAGGGGACAGCTCAGGTTTCCTATGATCATGGTTAATAATGCAGACTGCAAGCATCTTTTTGACAATAGGTATGGTACCGGTCAATCAGTTTGGGATGGAATCAACAGAACAACGAATCTGGTGGTTGCCGGGAAAAATGTTGTTGTGGCAGGATACGGATGGTGCGGCAAGGGCGTAGCCATGCGTGCCAAGGGCCTAGGCGCAAGGGTTATTGTAACTGAGGTGAACCCGGTAAAGGCAATTGAAGCTGCAATGGATGGTTTTCGAGTATTACCAATGAGAGAAGCTGCTGTGATCGGAGATTTTTTCATAACAGTAACAGGCTGTAAGGGAGTAATCTCAGAAGATGATTTTCTAAGTATGAAGGATGGTGCGATACTTGCCAATGCCGGACACTTCGATGTGGAAGTTGATATGGCATGTCTTCGTGAAATTGCTCTTTCGACTGTGGATCAGAGAAAGAATATCGTGGGATATGAGATTAAACCTGGAGTATTTATATATGTGCTTGGTGATGGAAGATTAGTCAATCTGGCTTGTGGAGATGGACATCCGGCCGAGATCATGGATATGAGTTTCGGAGTTCAGGCTCTTTCTGCAAAATATCTGGTGGAGCATAGAAATGAAATAGAAGATATGCTCATTCCCGTTCCGAGAGAAGTAGATATAGATGTGGCAATGAGAAAACTTAAGGCTCTTGGAATTACAATAGATACTTTGACTAAAGAGCAAAAAGAATATATGGATTCTTCTGTATTGTGATGTTACAATTAATAGGTTGTGTGGAGGCTCAAATCAGGTTCCGAGAATAGACATAGGGTTCTTAAATTTCTGATATAAAATAAAATATGCGTGATAAATCAAATAAAATCTTTACAAAAAAAATAAATATGTTTAAACCATGGTTCTCAGGAATCATTGTGTTTGCAGTGATTCTTTCTGTTACCGGATGCTCAGGAAAAGCGGAAGAAGCAAGAAACAAAAACTTTCAAAATGGGATCAAAGCCGTTGAGTCATCGAATTATGCCGGTGCCATAAAGAACTTTGACAAGGCACTTAATAATGCCGATATGAAAGTAGGAGATGAGGAAGAGGACATATGTTGCTATAAGGCTGCTGCTCAATATCTGAATGGAGATGCCAAGGGAGCAGTGGACACCGTGTCAGGTCTGATAAAACTAAGAAAAGGTGACGCAGATTATTATTTTCTGAGAGGTTCTTATTATGCTTCCGAGTCAAAATTTGATGATGCAGATAAGGATTACAAAAAGGTCATAGAACTCACACCCAAGGATTATGATATATATTTTACGATATATGAAAACCTCACTGCCAGAGGACAGAATGATATGGCAGCTTCCTATCTGAAAAGTGTATTGGCATCCAAGGATAATGGGCCGAAATGTCATATAGCAAAAGGAAGAGTCTATATTATTAAAAGTGATTATGCCAAGGCCAAGGTAGAATTTAAATATGCGGTAGACCGAGGCAACAATGAGGGATATCTTTGGCTGGCAAAATGTTGTAATACAAAGGGAGAATCAAACGCAGCACTTGAATATATAGATAAGTATTCCCAAAAAGAGAAACGCTCATCAGAGAGCTATAATGCAATAGCAGAAGCTGAGATGGCACTTAAGAACTATAATGATGCTGAAAAAAACATTGAAAAAGCCCTTAAAGAAAAGGATGTAACCAATAAGCAGGATGTACTTAGGAATCAGATCATTTGTCTGGAAAATCTAGGTAAATTTGACAAGGCCAAGTCATACGCTTCGGATTACATTAAGAGTTATCCTACGGATCGGGGAATGCTGGACGAATGGCAGTTCCTGTCTACGAGATAGATATGAAATGGTAGATTAATCTTAAGGTTGAAATGATGGATAAAAGAAGAAGAAGATATAGAGAAAAAAAACCAATGGATTTAAAGTCGATCACTGTTGCAGCTCCTGCCGGGGTATCGATACTTTATTTCCTTATATGTATGGGATATGCAATTAGTGCCGATAGGAATATACCAAAGATACTTTCTGCTATAGGAACGATTTTTTTTATAGCATCTTTTGTAGAATTATTTATCGGTTTTTCTGAGAGAAAAAACGATGAGGCAAGTACATGGAGTAGGAGAATAGGGATAATTCTTCCCCTTATTTCAATGTTAATATGGGCCACATTGTATATACTTGGAATAATTAACGGAATAAAGTGAGACTTTTTGATTGATATATGATATAAATAATGTCTTGAAGTCTGGGTATTAAAGATGGAAAAGAATTTATTCAGAAATACTGTAAACGAAATGCTTTACTTATAGGAGATATTTAATGCCTAATCTAAATCGTGAAAAAAATTATCTATGTGATGAGGACTATATGGATGTCCTCACAGAGCGCCTGACTCTTGTAAGAGACAGGATCGAAACTGTACATGCAGAGAATCATAACAATATATTTGCAGAGGTCTCCGTTTTTTTAGGGAGGCTTTTTTCTATTCTTGATGAGACTGTAGCGGACGGAATAGGAACTCAGGGCAAACTGAAGAAAACTATGATGAGAGACAAAAATCATCTAATGCTTTTGAAAAATGCCAACAGTGATCTGTATAAGGATCTCGAGGAAAGCAACTATGCAGGATCTTATCTTAATCCGGATGTAGCTACAGCGGAAATAGGTGACACAGGTAAGTTCTTCTCAGCTTTATTTATGGAGCTAATGGGGCTTATTCCGGTTACGTTTGAAGGAAATTTGGAATTGACGGTTATCTTCTCAGAGCTTTTTATAGAGCTTTATGATCTTATGACGGATAATTTCAATGCCGGAACCGGTGATGAAGTGGTTTCAAAAATAAAAGCCGGAGGTTATGAAAAAGAAGAGATGGAAAAAGCAGTAAAATCTATATCGGATGCTTTTCACTCTCATTATCATGATTATGCAGAGATATTTGACAGGGATTCAATTGTGAATCTGCTCTACGGTGACCCATATATATATGATGTTTTAATGAATTCAGATCTTTCAGACCCGATTTATATGTATGCTTATGGTGAAAAAATCGGAAGCAATGAGATAGGTCTATATAACTATCTGAAAAAATCTTCAGAAGATGACATAACGGCAATGGCCGGCACTTATGTCAATGGTTACTTAGATGGATTTAGGATTACAGAAAGAGATCTGTCTAACAAGAAAACTGTCAGAATGATCTACCCTATCGGTATGGAACGAGTAGCGAGAAAAAGCGTTTTACTATTTAAGGAAGCCGGACTGGAGTGTGTGATCAATGAACCAGGTTCATTCTCATACAATAGGAGAAATGGTGGTAATGGCGCTTGCTCAAGCTCGGAAAACAGACAGGCATTCTATGATCATTCCGATGACAAGTCACTTTATCTGAATCGAGCTTTTTTTGAAAGAAAAAAGGAAGTTACAGAAGATACCTATGCTAAAAATGCAGAGGCAGCCAGCGATCTGTCAGGTATAGCACTTATGGAAGTATTCGGAAGAGAAGATTTTAATCCGATCACAAAAAATAATGCTGTAAAATATACAGCAGACGATGGCAAACTGATAACGGAATATATGTCTGTCTTGGGAGAGATAAGGAATAGTTACATACCAGGAGATGAAACCAGTTTTACCATCATTTCATACCCGGCACCATCGATAGGCCCGGATTTTGAAAAGATATTTGAAGAAACAGTCAAGATCAATAATCTGGATTCTGATCATTGGAGACAGATCCAGCAATATCTCATTGATGCTCTGGATAAAGGTGACAAAGTTCATATTAAAGGTGCAGGAGAGAATAGAACAGATATTACAGTGTCCCTTCATCCGGTAATAGACCATGACAGAGAAACCAAGTTCGAAAATTGTGTGGCAGATGTAAATATTCCGGTAGGAGAGGTTTTTACATCTCCGAAACTGGAAGGCACAAATGGTACGCTTCATGTCAGCCATGTTTTTCTGGGAGGTTATGAGTTTAGAAACCTTGAACTGGTATTTAAAGATGGAATGGTGGATAAGATCCATTGCAGCAATTTTTTTGATGAGGATGCCAATAGAAAACTTATAGATGATCACATTATGTTTCATCACGATACACTTCCCCTGGGAGAGTTCGCTATTGGAACCAATACGCTTGCCTACGTTATGGCTAGAAAATATGATATAGAGAGTAAGATGGATATACTCATTGCCGAGAAGACAGGTCCTCATTTCGCAGTAGGCGATACTTGCTATTCTTACGCAGAGGATGTATCAGTGCATAATCCTGATGGCAAAGAGATAATAGCCAGAGATAATTCTGTATCAGCACTTCGTAAAACCGACCCGTCCAAGGCATATTTCCATTGCCATACTGATATTACCATCCCTTATGATGAATTGGGGAAGATAGAGGTGATCTCAGATGATGGTGGTGTTATAACATTGATTGAAAATGGCAGATTTGTTTTGCCGGGAACGGAGGAATTGAATACGCCCTTGGAGGGATTATAAAGGGCAGATTCATATATGTAATATGTATAATTAGTTTTAATTTGTGTCCATTGGTATCAATCAGTTTTATTTAGAATTAATTGGTATCAATTGGTTTCAAATAGTATTAAAAGGTATCAAAAAATATCATAGAAGCGTTTCAGAAAGGAAGTTGACATGCAGGAGAAAAAACAAGTCGGGATAATTATGGGCAGTGATTCAGATCTCGAGATTATGTCGCAGGCGGCAAAAATTCTCGATGAACTGAACATTTCCTATGATATGGATATCATATCCGCACATCGTGAACCGGATGAACTTTTAGATTATGGAAGAAGTGCTGAAGAGAAGGGCTATAAGGTAATCATAGCAGGGGCCGGTAAGGCGGCAGCACTTCCAGGTATGTGTGCGGCACTTTTCCCAATGCCGGTAATCGGTATTCCAATGAAAACCTCAGACCTAGGAGGGGTTGATTCACTCTATTCAATCGTCCAGATGCCATCGGGAGTTCCCGTTGCTACAGTCGCCATAAATGGTGGCAAGAATGCTGGAATCCTGGCAGCCAAGATACTGGCGACATCAGATCCGGACATCCTTCAGCGTGTCAAGGACATGGCTGATATTCAAAAAGAGGATGTAGTTTCCAAAAACAGTAAATTAAAAAAACAGGGCTGGAAAAAGTACATGGAAAAATAAAACCTGTAGTTAATACAATTAAATATTCCAACATAAAAACCGATGATCAGGATTAAAATCCTGAAAACCGTTAGATTAACATTATTCAGAGAAGTAAGGATCGAGAGGAAAACATTATGGATTATAAGAGTTCAGGCGTTGATATTGAGGCTGGTTACAAGTCGGTAGAGCTTATGAAAAAGTTCGTTAAGGAAACCATGAGGCCAGAGGTCCTTGGAGGCCTGGGGGGTTTTTCGGGAGCTTTTGACCTGTCCAAGATCAAGGGAATGGATGAACCTGTGCTTTTGTCCGGAACGGACGGATGCGGAACCAAGGTTAAGCTGGCATTTCTAATGGAAAAGCACGATACAATTGGTATAGATGCTGTTGCAATGTGCGTAAATGATGTGGCTTGTGCCGGCGGTGAACCGCTTTTCTTTTTGGATTATATTGCTTGTGGTAAAAATATCCCGGATAAGATCGCTTCAATAGTTTCAGGTGTTGCAAACGGATGCGTACAGTCTGAGTGTGCCCTTATTGGCGGTGAGACAGCAGAACATCCTGGACTTATGCCTGAGGATGAATATGATCTGGCTGGATTTGCAGTTGGTGTGGTAGATAAAAAGGACATAATTACAGGAGCAGATCTACAGGATCAGGATGTTCTTATTGGTATTGCATCTACTGGAGTTCATTCCAATGGATTCTCATTGGTCAGAAAAGTTTTTGAAATGACAAAAGAGAATCTGGATACTTATTATGATGAATTAGGAGAGACTCTTGGAGAGGCACTGATAAGGCCTACCAGGATATATGTCAAGGCAATGAAAAGTCTCAAGGATAATGGAATCTGCGTTAGGGCATGTAGCCATATTACCGGAGGTGGATTCTATGAAAATGTTCCGAGAATGCTTCCCGAGGGTAAACGTGCACTGATCAGTAAAAATTCTTATGCTGTTCCGGCTATATTTAACCTATTACAGGAAAAAGGCGGCATCAGTGATGAGATGATGTATAACACTTATAATATGGGACTTGGCATGATAGTGGCGGTAGATCCTAGTGATGTCGATAAGGCAATGGATGCCATAAAAGCTACAGGTGATACACCTTATGTAGTTGGCAGGATCATCGATGGTGAAAAGGGTGTAGATATAATCTAAGTTAAGCTGTTTCTTGACTATATATATTTTGAAAAGAGGAAGAAATGCTTAATTTAATCGTATTGGTTTCAGGTGGTGGAACCAATCTACAGGCCATAATCGATTCGATCGAAAATGGTTACAATGATAATGCTAGAATCATCAAGGTGATATCTAATAACAAAAATGCTTATGCATTAGAGCGGGCTAAAAATCATAAAATCAATGCTGAATGTATCTCACCGAAGGATTTTAATGACAGAGAAGATTTTAATAAGACTCTTATAGGATCAATTGATAAGGCCTTTAGTGATAACAGTACGGATAACTCTTGTCTGATAGTTTTGGCAGGATATTTAGTTGTTATTCCGTCACAGATGATTGAAAAATATGAAAACAGGATCATAAACATTCATCCATCATTGATCCCTTCATTTTGCGGTAAGGGATTCTATGGGTTAAAAGTTCATGAGGCAGCTCTTTCACGAGGGGTAAAGATTACAGGCGCTACAGTTCACTTTGTGGATTCAGGTACAGATACAGGTCCGATAATTCTGCAAAAGGCAGTGGAAATCCAAAATGATGATACGCCGGAGATAATTCAGAGAAGAGTAATGGAACAGGCAGAATGGAAGATTCTGCCGGAATCCATCAAACTCATTTCCGAAGGTCGGGTAATAGTTAAAAATCACAGGGCTGTTATAACCAAATAGGAGAAAGGACTGACGATGAAAGTACTTGTCATAGGCGGTGGTGGAAGAGAACATGCAATCTGCTATGCATTAAATAGAAGTAAAAGAGTCGATAAGATATATTGTGCTCCCGGTAACGCAGGAATAGCATCTCTGGCAGAGTGCGTTCCTATCAATGCAATGGAATTTGATAGGCTGATAGCATTCGCAAAAGAAAATGCCGTTGACCTCACGGTAGTAGGAATGGATGACCCTCTTGTGGGAGGGATCGTAGATGCTTTTATGGCATCAGGCCTTAGGATATTCGGACCTAGGAAAAATGCAGCAATTCTAGAAGGAAGCAAAGCCTTTTCCAAGGATTTAATGAAAAAATACAATATTCCGACAGCATTGTATGAGACATTTGATGATCCACAAAATGCAGAAAAATATCTGGAAACTGCCAAGATGCCTATAGTACTAAAGGCTGACGGACTGGCTCTCGGCAAGGGAGTTCTGATATGTGAGACCAAAGAAGAGGCCTTGACCGGAGTCAGGACTCTTATGGAAGATAAGAAGTTCGGAGATGCCGGAGATACCATTGTTATAGAAGAATTTATGACAGGTGTGGAACTGTCAGTTCTATCATTTGTGGATGGTAAAACTATTAAGATCATGAGCTCTGCACAGGATCATAAGCGGGCAAAGGACAATGATCAAGGGCTTAATACCGGTGGAATGGGCAATTATTCTCCTAGTCCATTTTACACAGATAAGGTCGATAAGTTCTGTAAGGATTACGTATATCAGGCCACAGTTGATGCTATGAAGGCAGAAGGTAGAGAGTTCACAGGAATCATATTCTTTGGACTGATGCTGACAGATGAAGGCCCAAAAGTCTTGGAGTACAATGCCAGATTTGGAGATCCTGAGGCTCAGGTCGTTCTTCCGCGTATGAAAAACGATATTGTAGATGTGTTTGAAGCATGTATAGATGGTAAGCTGGATGATATAGAGCTGGAATTCTCGGATCAGGCTTGTGTGACAGTTGTTCTTGCATCTGATGGTTATCCTGTATCTTATGAAAAGGGGTATCCTATCACAGGATTCGATAGTTTCGCAGGTAAGGACGATTATATCTGTTTCCATGCAGGTACAGCTTTTGCAAAAAACATGGATACTAAGAGTCTGAAAAATGGTGCATCGGGAGATGATATTGTTACAAATGGCGGCAGAGTTTTGGATATAACTGCTCTTGGTAAGGATATAAGAGAAGCCAGATCCAAGGCATATGAAGCAACAGAGTGGATACATTTTGACAACAAATATATGAGACATGATATTGCTGATAAGGCGCTTAGATCCACTGAAAATTAAGCGGATGTTAATGTATAAAATATAATATTTGCAATTTGTATGAGAGGCCTAAGTGCGGTATAATATTAGCTGCATTTTAGGCTTCTTTTTCGGAAGTGATAAAGCAATGAACTTAATCCTAATATAATTATCGGAAGCTGCTATGCAGCAAAAGAACGCAGTAAATAAAAAGAATAGGAGTGTTACTATGCTGAACGACAAAATGAGACAAGAGTATGAGAGATGGTGCGAGAATGCCGTAGAGGATCCTGATCTAAATTCAGAGCTTAAGGGTCTGGATGATGATGGGATCGAAGATGCATTCTACAGGGATCTGGAATTTGGCACCGGTGGACTTCGTGGAGTGATCGGAGCCGGAACCAACCGTATGAATGTCTACACTGTTGCCAAGGCATCACAGGGTCTGGCTAACTATGTGAATAAGAACTTCAAAAATGGAAGCGTTGCGGTTTCCTATGACAGCCGTAACAAATCGGTTCTATTCTCAAGGGTTGCATCAGCAGTATTTGCTGCAAATGGACTTCATGTTCATATATATAAGCAGCTTATGCCTACACCTAACCTTTCTTATGCAGTCAGATCTCTTGGATGCTCTGCAGGAATCATGGTTACAGCATCTCATAATCCCAGCAAGTACAATGGCTACAAGGTCTATGGTGCTGACGGATGTCAGATCACAACGGAAGCTGCAGATTCTATTTTAGATGAGATAGAAGCAATTGATGTTTTTAATGATGTAAAAATGGGCGATTTTGATGAACTTATGAAGTCAGGTATGATCGCTTATATTGATGACAAGGTATATGATGATTTTGTAGCGGAAGTGAAGAATCAGAGTGTTCTATTCGGCGATGAGATCGACAGAAATGTTGCAATCGTTTATACACCGCTTAACGGAACCGGTCTGAAACCTGTCACAAGAACTCTTTCTGAGACAGGATTTACCAATATCACAGTCGTAAAAGAGCAGGAAAATCCTGATGGAAATTTCCCTACGTGCCCTTATCCTAACCCTGAGATAAGGGAGGCTATGGAGCTTGGCATGAAGTGCGCAGAGGAAAAGAATGCGGATCTGCTTCTGGCTACTGATCCTGATTGTGATAGATGTGGGATCGCAGTTAAGACAGATAATGGATATAGACTTTTCACAGGTAATGAGGTAGGTCTTCTTCTCATTGATTTTATATGTTCTCAGAGACAGAAGCATAACAAGATGCCGATGGACCCTGTATTTGTCAAGACAATCGTCACAATGGACCTCGGTGAGAGAATTGCTGAACATTATGGTGTGAGAACAGTTGATGTACTGACAGGATTCAAATTCATCGGTGAACAGATCGCAAAGCTCGAAAAGAATGGTCATGAGGATTCATATATTCTGGGTTTTGAGGAATCATATGGATATCTGACAGGAACCTATGTAAGAGACAAAGATGCTGTTGATGCATCATTTATGGTATGTGAGATGTTCGCATATTACAAGACAAGAGGAATATCTCTTCTTGATAAGCTAAATGAAATTTTTAGAACTTACGGATTCTGTAAGAATACTCTTCATTCTTATATATTTGAGGGTTCAGCAGGATTTGACAGGATGAAGGATATCATGAATGATTTCCACCATGGACTGGATTCGATCGGTGGTATGAAGGTTACCAAGACGCTTGACTATAGCAAGGGTATCGATGGACTTCCTAAGAGTGATGTACTTAAATTCATTCTAGAGAATAATTGCTCAGTAGTTGTACGTCCCTCAGGAACAGAGCCTAAGCTCAAGGTATATATATCCATTTCAGCAAGTGATGAAGCTGAGGCAGATAAGCTTGAAGCGGTAGTAGCAGATGATCTGGCAGGTAGATTTAATTAAGAGCCGGCTTAGTTTGAAATAGAATAAAAAACCATAGATAAAAGAGGCTGTCCCTCGGATATCTGTGGTTTTTTTCGTTATTAACTGTGAAATCAGATTTAGTGGTATGCTTTTTTTGACTTGCATATAAACATAAACGCTTTTCTGAAAACTATGGGTTTTTTCTCGAAAAGACTTCATTTTTACATAAAAGGCACATTCCATAGTATTTCCGCATTATGTACCCAATATATATAGTGTATACATGCAAAAAATCTCTTGCTAAATACAAAACCATGTTATATTATATTAGTTGTTCCACAAGATGTTGTGGATTCACAAAAACATATAATCAACATTTAGTTATTGCATAGAAAGCGAGAAATAAGGCAATGTCAGCAGTCAGCAAAGAAAATTCAATGTCTTCTGAAGCGGGCCAGATTCAAGATATAGATATTTCCTCTGAAAATGGTATCAAGGTCAATACACGCGTAATCAAGAGAAATGGCAGCGAGGTGGATTTTGATATTAAAAAGATCATCAGTGCTATAGCCAAGGCTAATCATGAGACTGATATGATCCATCAGATGAACGAGCATCAAATAAGAGCAATTGCTGAAAATATCGCATCAAGTGTGGCAAGATCAATACATGCTGTAGCCGTAGAGGATATTCAGGATATGGTAGAGACAGGCATAATGGAGATGCGTGCCTATGAGGTTGCCCAGAAATATGTTCGTTACAGATATAAGAGAGAAATGTCCAGAAGGACTAATACTACAGATGATGGTATTCTTTCACTTATAGATCAGAGCAACGAGGAAGTTAAACAGGAGAATTCCAATAAGAATCCTGTTATCAATTCTACACAAAGAGACTATATGGCAGGCGAAGTATCCAAGGATCTGACTATTCGTGTACTTCTGCCGGAGGAGATAGTTAAGGCTCATAAAGAGGGTATCATTCATTTCCATGATTCAGACTATTATGCCCAGAGAGAGCATAATTGTGACCTTATTAACCTAGAGGATATGCTTCAGAACGGAACTGTTATTTCAGGTACAATGATAGAAAAGCCTCACAGCTTTTTTACAGCATGTAATGTAACTACACAGATCGTTGCCCAGGTTGCTTCAAACCAGTACGGCGGTCAGTCATTTACATTGTCACATCTGGCACCTTTTGTAGATGTTTCAAGACAGAAGATCAGAAAAACGATCATTTCTGAAAATGAGGCTATAGGAAGTCAGCTTACAGAAGAATGCATAGATAAGTTAACGGAGCTTAGACTTGATCAGGAGATTAAAAATGGTATCCAGACTATTCAGTATCAGCTGATCACTCTTATGACATGTAATGGTCAGGCACCATTTGTCACCATGTTTATGTATCTCGATGAAGTCCCTGATGGCCAGACCAGAATAGATCTTGCCAAGATCATTAAAGAAGTAATGATCGAGAGAATGCAGGGTGTCAAGAATGAAAAGGGAGTATGGGTAACACCTGCATTTCCGAAGCTTATATACGTTCTCGATGATGATAATATTCTAAAGGATTCACCATATTACTACCTTACAGAGCTTGCTGCAAAATGTACAGCTAAGAGAATGGTACCGGATTATATCTCAGCCAAGAAGATGAAAGAATATAAAAACGGCGATGTATATCCTTGCATGGGATGCAGATCATTCCTGACTCCTGATACAGAAGGTCTGGGAGAAAATGGTAAGCATAAGTATTACGGACGTTTCAATCAGGGCGTGGTAACGATCAACCTTATTGATGTAGCTTGTTCTTCCTATGGTGATATGGATAAGTTCTGGGATATACTCGAGGAGAGACTCGAACTATGTCATAGAGCTCTTCGCTGCAGACATGAGAGATTAATGGGAACTACATCGGATGTTGCTCCTATCCTCTGGCAGTATGGTGCAATTGCTAGACTGAAAAAGGGCGAGACAATTGACAAGCTTCTTTTCAATAACTATTCAACCATAAGCTTAGGCTATGCCGGTCTATATGAGATGACATACAGAATGCTCGGAGTCAGCCATACCGATGAAAAAGGTCAGGAATTTGCATTAAAGGTTATGCAGAAACTTAATGATAAGTGTTCTGAGTGGCGTGATGCTGAAAATATCAGCTATTCACTCTATGGTACACCTATGGAGTCCACGACATATAAGTTTGCCAAGTGCCTCCAGAAGAGGTTTGGAATCATTCCTCATGTTACGGATAAGAACTATATAACCAATTCTTATCATGT
>JAKPAB010000082.1 GCA_029779695.1 Bacillota bacterium
GGCAGGAGATACAGGTGAATATAATACTGGAATAATCTGGTACTGTGATAATTGTGGGACGGTTATGAATAAGCAGCCGGGATTTGATTATTATGCAGACACATGGATATGCACAGAATGTGGTACTTTAAATGATATTTCTGTAAATAATATCGATCCAGATTTGACAAAATAAAATGTGTCCCGAGAGGACACCAAAAAAATGAAAAAGCCCTTATGACGCTATAGCGTTGTAAGGGCTTTTACTCTAATATAGATTGATTCAAAGATGCAAGAAGAGTATTTGTATTTTGCACATTAAATGATTTCTCAACGGCGTAAGCAATTACAATATCTCTATTATCGGTTGCAGAGAGAAGTGGTACTTTACCGGCTTCCAAGGCAATTTGTGTTTCATTAAGATTTAGTCCGGCTGTGATGCATAGTCGTATTATTTTATCCCGTCCAGGTATTTTCATACCATTCATCAAGTGATAACAATAGGATCGCTCAATACCGGACTCCTTGTATAAGGTTGCGACATTTATAGAAACGACTTTACCCAAGGAAGAAAAATAGTCGAGGAATGAGCTGTAATATTTGTACTTATGAGAATGTTTTATGTATTCATTGAGTCCGGCTTGATCGTTTATTCCCCTTACTATCTTCTGTAATTCAATATCTAATGACCTTTTCATAAGGACCTCTTTTCTATTTTTTGTAAAAAAAGATTATCACAGAAAAAATTTCGTTTGGTGTCCTGATGGGACACCAAAGATGAAGGTCATTATGGTATACAAAATATAGGTTAAAAATATACATTAATGGAGGATAACATCATGAAAAAAGTAGGAGTAGGGGTAGCGGTATTATCTGCCTGTTTAATACTGGCAGGGTGTAGTGCCACAGATTATAAAAGTGCTTTAAAAACGCAGAATGAAGGAAAGTATGAGGCAGCAGCGAAGACGTTTAAATCTAGATGATTATAAGGATTCGGGGATTAGAGCGGAGTTTTGCGAAGCAGCAGCGAGCCTTTTCGACAAAAATTCAATTTTGGATAAAGCAATATCTGATGGAGAAGCTAATGCAAAAAAGAATGACAATGCTATTAATAATGATCTAAAACCCGCACTTGAAAATGCAATAACACAAGCTAAAAAAAATAAGGTGAAAATCAAAGATATGCCAACAGAAAAGAGCAAAGTAAAGGCAATCATAGATGAGATGAAGGTTGTGGATTATTCTTCTGCACTGACAGGTATTAAAACTGCATCGGATGCATTGGATAAGAGCAGACAGCAGTATGCGTTGGTCGACGTTCCGGATGAAAGCTATGTGATCAGCTGCCTAAAAACTGTTCCGAATATAACTTCTACTGAAGCAGCTACTGAAGATAACGATCCTAATGATCATTTAAATAAAAAGGGTGGATACACTTCTGATGTATATTTTTCAAGTGATTTAGTCGACAAAGACGAGCTGTTCTCAGATTCTGTCATTGAAAATGGAACTGATGGCGGCGGAAGTATTGAAGTATATAAAACTGAAAAAGATGCAAAGGCTAGAGAAAAATATATAAGCAGATTTGATGGAGGAGTGCTGTCGGCAGGTACGCATAAGGTCGTGGGGACTGTTCTTATCAGAACATCAGAGTACCTAAATGCTACTCAGCAAGTGGAACTTGAAGCAAACATAGAAGCTGCACTTACTAAGCTTCCAGAGTAACAAGAAATAATGAACATAAAAATGTGTGTAAAATATATAAGGGGAAAAAATGAGTGAGAATAGTTCAGAACCAAAATTGATTTTAATGAAATGTAAAGCTTGTGGAGCGACAGTGCAAGTAAATAGTGAGCAAACAGAGCTGATATGTCCATACTGCAAATCCAAGGAATTAATCCTGGATAGTGATGCAGTCAAGGCGGAGAAAGTCCGTAGCCAGGCATATGTAGAAGTTGAAAAGGAAAAATTAAAACATGACAAGGAAATGAATGAAGCCAGCATTGAAGAAAACGAGATTAATGAATTTAAAAAAGGTAAAGGAAAGGTCTTTTTAATTATATTTGCAGCAATCTTTGCTATTAGTTCATTTGTTGCATTTAAACATAGCCATTCTATGGCGGGCGTTATCGCAATTCTTCAGACAGCTATGCTTATTGCTTCATTTATGATAGGAATGCATTACATAAAAGTAAAAATGAAATGGGTAAAACCGGTGCTGACAATTCTGGCGTTTCTTATGATATTTCCATATTATACAGAATATCAGAAGTATGACAACGTGCATTATGACTATGAAGATGATGAACCGGAGCACAGTGCAAATGAAAAGTTAAAATGGCCTACAAAAGGGCTTGCAGCAAAACTACCGGATCCGGAATCAAAATATGGATATGTTGAAGAAAATGACTCAGAAGAATTAAATGTTGAGGCAACAAAATATTCGCATGCCAAATACAAAAAGTATTTGGCTAAGTGCAAAGACAAAGGATTTACAGATGTTTTAAGTTAAGAAAAAAATGAATGCATTGCATCTGACGCTGAATGAAATATATTAGATCTTTATTTTGAAAATTCAGCTATGAATATTGAATTAACTCCGGCGTATGGAGAAATAAAATGGCCTACTATTGGCCTTGCAACGATGCTACCGGTGCCTAAATCAACAAAAGGGAAAATAGGGTATGATAACGAACAATTTGGGTTTGAGGCATATGTTGGTGGGACAACTCAAGCTGATTATACAGAATATGTAAGTCAGTGTCAGACGCTGGGATTTGTCGAAGATTACAACAACACAGAAACGATGTATACCGCAAAAAATAAAGACGGATACTCTATCAGAATATCGATAACTCCAGATGAAAACAGAGATATGATAGTTGAAATTCAAAAACCCGAAAAAACAAAAAGCAAAACCAGTAAGGCATCAAGTAAAAAAGCTACAAATGCAGCAGATACGGCAAATTCCGCAAATTCATCAAATAGCAGTACTACAACAGATACATCCAATGCTTCAGGTGCACTTGTAGATGGAATGAGGCCAGAGTTTAAAACAGCAATTGATTCGTATGAAGCATTTTTTAATGAGTATGTTGACTTTATGAAGAAGTACTCAGCCAACCCCACAGATGCAGAATTGATCAAAGAATATTCAGAATATATGACAAAATATAACAAAGCAATGGAAGACATGGGAAATACAGGAAAAGAAAAAATGAATGATGCGGAAACGGCATATTATTTAGCCGCATCAAATAGAATCAATACTAAATTGCTTGAAGTTGCAACACAAAACTAATCCAAATACCCGAAACGAAGTTGCCAAACATCCCCAAATATGCCAAACTTACAGCATATAGAGAAAAGTAATTGAGGCGGTAGAGATGAGTTTTACTTCGTTTAAGAAGAGATACAAAATAGAATTAAACAGGCAGCAGGAAGAAGCAGTACAGGCAGTTAACGGAGCGGTACTGCTTCTTGCAGTTCCCGGAAGTGGCAAGACGACAGTGCTTATCGATCGACTGGGATATATGATTTTTGATTGTGGCGTGGATCCGGAAAATATACTTACCATTACATATACTGATGCTGCAACCAAGGACATGAAGCAGAGGTTCATCGCTAGATTCGGTCAGGAATATGGTAATCAGGTGGAGTTTCGAACCATAAACGGGATCTCACATAAGATTCTCATGTATTACGGTAGAAAAATTGGACAGAAGCCCTATGAGATTATAGAAAACAGGGTAAAAGCTGCGCTTTTAAAAAATATTTATAAAAATATCACTGGGAAATTTTCCACGGAAAATGATATAAAAAATATCGAAACCGGAATAACTTATGTGAAAAACATGAGATTATCCCGGGAAGAAATAATAAAGTGGAAAACAGAGGTGGATAGATTCCCTGATGTTTATAACTTATATCAAAAGGAATTAAAAAATCGAAATCTCATAGATTATGATGACCAGATGGTGTATGCACTTATGATCCTGGAGAAGATACCGGGGATGCTGGAATATTTCCGGGGAAAATACAGATATATATGCGTGGATGAGGCACAGGATACATCTAAATTGCAGCATGATCTTATAGACCTCCTGGCAGGAGAAGATGGCAATCTGTTTATGGTCGGTGATGAGGATCAAAGTATATTTGGATTTCGTGCGGCATATCCGGAAGCTCTTATTTCTTTTGAAAAAAGATACAAAAATGGAAAAGTTCTTTTGATGGAACCTAATTACAGAAGCAATGAGGAAATAGTCACAGCTGCCAATATGCTGATCCGGGACAATAAGAACAGACATGATAAAAACATGACTGCGATCAGGCCTTCCGGAGGTAAGCTAAATAATATAGCGGTAAGATCCAGAAAGGCTCAGTACTCATATCTGATAAAGGTTGCGAGAAACTGTGACCGTGAGACGGCTATTCTCTATAGAAATAACGAAAGCGCACTGCCATTAATAGATGTTCTGGAGAGAGAAAATATTCCCTATCGGATGAAAAACCGGGACATGACTTTTTTTACACATCCTGTGGTGACAGATATTTCTGATTATATCAGGCTGTGCATTGATCCATGCGACGATGAAGCTTTTTTAAATATATATTATAAAATGGGTGCCGGAATCAGTAAGGTCAATGCACAAAAAGCAGTAGAAATGAATAGAAGGAAAAAGCCTCTTATGGAGCTTATGGATGAGCTGGACATTTCATCTTATACCAGAAAGAAGTGTCGGGCGCTGGCTACTCATTTTAGAAACATGCGAAATGAAAATACCGGCAAGGCAATATACAGAATTCTTAATTTTATGGGCTATTCAGAGTATCTGAATGATCACGGCATGGATGCCGGCAAAACGGAGATACTTCAGCTACTGGGAGATCAGGAAAGTGACATTTTTAATTTTCTGCCTCATCTGGAAAATCTGAGAGAAGTGATCTCAAACCGACCTGGCGATGATAAATGTTATGGTCGGGGAAGCGTGGCAAAACAGAATGGTGTTTATGACTTGGAGGAAGAGGACAGTAATTTAGATATAAAAAATAATTGCAACTTGATCTTATCCACAATCCATTCCAGCAAGGGCTTGGAATACGACAGAGTCTATATGATCGATATGATGAATGGGATACTGCCGTCTGCTCCGGATCCTGCCGGCAGGAAAAATGCCGACCAGGCGGAAATCGCTATGTACGAAGAGGAACGTAGACTCTATTATGTAGGGATGACCAGGGCAAAAAACGAACTGGATATTTTTACTTTTGGAGATATAGATACTTCTTCTTTTTCCAAAAAGGTATTTGGAATGAAAGAGACTGACCGATATATAGGTAAAAAATCATCCGGTTTAGCAGACAGATCTTTTCCGGAAAAACGAAAAAGCACTGCAAAAAAACATAGTGAATATAAAAAAATCAGAACTGATTATAGCGGGAAAAAGTAAGCAGATACATACGAAAACAGCCATTCCCTTTTGGTCAGGGAGTGGCTGTTTTTTAATTATTTTTTCTATGTCTTTATTAAATTAGAATCAATAGCTGATCTTAGAATCAATAGCTGATCTTCTAATCAATATCCGATTTTCTTTAGAAGTTTTTCTATGTCAGAGGCGCTAAGGACGGAACCCATAGAAATGATTTTATCATTGGCCATAAGAGCAGGTGTCGACATGATCCCATATGCAGCGATACGGCTCATATCGGTTACATACTCAACTTCAGGGGATATATTCATATTCTGTAAAGCTTCATTGGTATTTTTCAACAGAGCCTCACATTTGCTGCAGCCGCCACCGAGAACTTTTACATTCTTTAATTCACCATCGGCGACCGCATTTTCTTCGCGATATGATGGAACAGGACCATTACAGGAACAAGCAGGGCCTTCGGATACGTTTGGTTCATGTTTTTTACTGAATTTAAATAATGACATAATTATTCCTCCTTAAAAAATTTGATTACGATATGGATATAAATAATTTTATTAAAAATGTTCATATGACATCAGATAAGAAATCCCTGAAGAACATTGAATATGTATCCAACTATAATGATTCCGGTTGTGCAGATTAAAATAAACAGTGCTAATAATTTTGGCTTGACTGCCTTTCGAAGCATTATCAAGGATGGTAGAGAGAGGGTCGTCACTGCCATCATAAATGAAAGCACGGTTCCGAGCTCGGCACCCTTATATAGAAGAGCTTCAGCAATAGGAATTGTTCCAAAAATATCTGCATACATCGGTACACCGATAATGGTAGCAAGCACTACGCCAAAGGGATTGTTACCCCCTAGTACGGTCTCGACCATTGATTCCGGTATCCAGTTATGGATTATGGCACCGATGCCTACGCCGATAAGGATATAAGGGAAAACCTTTTTAAAGGTATTCCAGACTTGATTTTTGGCATATACAACTCGGTCAAGCTGGGTTGGAGAAACGGAATCAACATTTATACTGTTTGCATTTTTTACAAAATCCTCCACATATCGTTCCATATGCATTTTTTCTATGATTGTTCCACCGATTACTGCGATTATCAATCCAAAGATAACATAGAAAATGGCGATTTTGGCACCGAAGATGCTCATTAACAGTAACAGGCTGCCGAGATCCACCATTGGTGAAGAGATCAAGAATGAAAATGTTACTCCCACAGGAAGCCCGGCACTGGTAAATCCTATAAAAAGAGGTATGGATGAGCAGGAACAAAATGGAGTTACCGTTCCAAGCAGAGCGGCTATGCAATTTGCGCCTAATCCATGAAATCCTCCCAGGATCTTTTTGCTTCTTTCCGGAGGGAAATAGCTCTGTATATAACTTATGATAAAAATAAGTACGCAGAGGAGAATGGTTATTTTGATAACATCGTATAAAAAGAATTGGATACTTCCGCCTATGCGATTTTCCAGATTAATACCGGCAGCTGATAACAGATTGCCTATCAGGGCATTCAGCCATTTCATGCCTAAAATCTGGTTTTGTACAAAGTCCCAGATCATGAATTACCTCCATTTATTTTATTTTTTGCAGCCGCAACTTTTTTTACCGCAAGGTTTGTCAGAATCCGGATCATCTGATGGGGAGCAAACGTATTCCAGAGAACCAATGAATTCCTTGAATTCACGGAATCTTGGACAGTTTAATGAGTAATGCATCCATTTGCCGTCTTTTCTGGCTGATACCAGCTGGCATGCGCCTAATATCTTCATGTGATGAGACAGAGTAGGCTGGGTAATATTAAGCTCGTCATTCAGCTCACAGGCACATAATTCGCCTTTTGTCAGCATTTCGACGATTCTGAGCCGATTGCTGTCACTTAATGCTTTGCATATGTCTGCTGCTTCTTCTCTTGTCATAAAATTCCTCCTTATATCGATGCACATCTATGTATATCACATACATAGATGAACGTCAATATATATATTTATTGATTTTGTAAAAAAATCCAAAATAGAATTTTAATCTCGCAATATAAACCATATTTTTAATTGGCAGCAGGGGCTAATATAAGTACAGAACAACGATTGCATATGGTATAGGAGGCGGTTAAAATGACTGTTGACAACAGAATGGTGGCCGTGAGATTATACAGGAGGATAAAGAATGATCCTGAAATTGCAGAGAAAATGGGAATAGAATTAAAAATAAATTTAGATAAATCGGATTCAGTTGTTCTAAATATACCAAAGGTATCGGAAAGGATAGAAAAATGATTTTAAGTATTTTGCTGTTGATTCTTGTTATATACATAGGAATCACGCTTGTTGGATTAGTATTTGGCTTTGCAGGACTGATGTTAAGTCTGGTGTTTTATGTATGCATCAAATTACCATTTGCATTATTGATGCTGGCACTTGGGTTAATATTTTGCTGTACCATAATAGGTATTCCGCTGGGCCTGGCATGTTTTCATGCGGCTGGAAGTGCAGCCATACCGGGATAATAGTTTATTGAGAAACGGAAACAGAAACAGATTCAGGAGGTAGAAAATGATTTCAACCACGACACCAACAATTGAAGGAAAAAACATCGTAGAGTACAAGCAGATAGTGTTTGGAGAGGTAATTACAGGCGTTAATTTTGTAAGAGATATAGGCGCCAGTCTTACAAACTTTTTTGGAGGAAGATCTCATGGCTATGAAGATGAGCTGATCCAGGCCAGAATTCAGGCCGTCCAGGAGATGGAAGAAAGAGCTGTCCAGTTGGGAGCAAATGCTGTTGTCGGAGTAGATATTGATTATGAGGTGCTAGGTGCCGATAATGGAATGCTAATGGTTACAGCCAGTGGAACTGCAGTTGTGATCCAGTAAACAACAATTGAGTATTCTTCGAGACAGCAATTAACATTAACATCAAGAACAGAGTATATAGCTATATGTACTCTGTTCTTTTTTTGCGCTAGTTATTGTAAGCGCCGCTTCATTGCGATAAAATCTGTGAAAAGATTAAAGTTACGAAACATAAATCACAGCGAGGAGGCACCTGAGATGATTCTGTCTGACAATATGAGGGAAACGGTATCGAAGAGTTCTACGATCCGAAAAATGTTTGAGGTTGGAACGGCAATGAAGGAAAAATATGGGACTGAAAATGTATATGATTTCAGTCTGGGCAATCCTGCGGCACCGGTTCCCAAAGAGGTCAAAAGTTCCATTATCCGAGCTCTGACAGAGGAAGAACCTTTGAAGGTTCATGGATATATGAAGAATTCCGGGTATGAAGAAGTCAGACAAAAAATCGCAGATAGTCTGAATAGAAAAAATGGAACAGACTATACTTTTGAAAATATAATTATGACTGTTGGTGCAGCCGGTGGAATCAATGCTGTGCTTAGAGCCATTCTAAATCCAGGCGATGAGATCATGGCTTTTGCACCATTCTTCAGCGAGTATAGAAGCTATGCTGCAAATTTTCAGGGCAAGGTCAATGTGGTTCCGGCCAAAACTGATGATTTTCAGTTGGATATAGATAAAGCAGAAGAGCTTATTACTGATAGGACCAGGGCGGTAATAGTCAATAATCCTAACAATCCAAGTGGCGCATTATATTCTAAAGAGACGATCCAGGCTCTGGATGAGATGCTTAAAAGGGCAGAGAAGAGGTTTGGACATCCTATAATTGTAATAGCAGATGAACCATACAGGGAGCTGGTCTACGACGGAAAAGAAATTCCGTTTATTCCCAACATTATAAAGAACACAATATTTGCATATTCATTTAGCAAGACACTCTCTATTCCTGGAGAGAGAATTGGATTCCTGGCAGTAAGAGGTTGCGTCGATGAATACAAAGATCTGATTCAGGGACTTACGATTTCCAACAGAACACTTGTGGTGAATGCTCCATCACTTTTACAGTTTGTTGCTGCGGATTGCATAGATGTTAAGGCAGATGTGGATTTTTATGATAGAAACAGAAAGCTATTATATAAGGAGCTTACGAGAATCGGGTTTGAGTGCGTAAAACCGGAAGGTGCCTTTTATATGTTGGTAAAATCTCCGTTAAAATCGGCAGAGGAATTTACAGAAAAGGCCAAAGATCTGCATATTATTTTCTCACCAACGGATTCTTTTGCACTTCCGGGGTATGTAAGACTGGCATATTGCGTAGATTATAAGATGATAGAGAGATCTATACCTGCATTTGAAAAGCTTGCCGAGTCATTACATATATAAGAATGAAACAAATTATTTGTCGGATATTATTCCGTCAGCAATCATTTTTTCGGTCCAGAGTTTGAGTGAGTCAGCTGCTACAGATATTTTCTCAAGTTTGTCCTGAATGAACTTAAAGTCATGGATCTCGGAGGCATCGATTGTTCCGTCTGCGACGATCTCTATCAGACGATTTTTCTGTGCTTCGATATCATTAAGGGAAGCAAGCATTTCTATTGTTATCTTTGACAGGTCCTTGATAGTGACATCGTGTGATACACGC
>JAKPAB010000086.1 GCA_029779695.1 Bacillota bacterium
GTATTCCCCATGTAGGGAAACAACATCGCCTGAATATCAGAGGTAGGCATTACCTCATCAGCAATATTGATGCCTAAAACATCTTTCATGAATTGCCGTCGTTTTTCGATTCGCTTCCATGAGTCTGGATATTGAACCCGGATCACTTCTCGGGTTGCTTCATCAGCGATAAATACACCATCTTCCACATGAACTCCACCATAGGGCTCACCAGGAAAAGCGATGATATCACCCTGAAGAGCCATTCCCGATTTCACCTTGTGAGGTGACCCTTCGAAAAAGATGCTGTTGGTCCATTCTTCAGTATGAATGAGATGACCGGGATTCAAACCAATACCAAATTTTTTCAAGTCTCCTATCGAATCCCTGACTGCCTGGAATACCTCGTTACCAGTCACCCCAAGGTGAAGAGACTCATACCAACTACATAAAGCGTTGAAATAAGGGATGTAAAAATTTTCAACTATTCCTTCCATCGTCAGCGGTATCTCTTCCTTATTTCGAACAAACAAACCGGTTCGAGCAACCAGAGCGTAACGGTACCCCATACCAACCGTGATAACTTCCCCAAGTTCTAACCTTTTCTTATAGGTTGGACTTTTTAATCCAGGAAGCACATTTTCTAACCCAAAATTGACATTGGGGTGTACACTCAGAGGATCACCGTCTATAGCAAGGTGGCGAGAAGCTTCGATTTCACTCTCACCAACCCGGAGATTTTTAATGGTTTGCAAAACTCTCTGCGAAGTTTTAGTGCCAGATATTTCATGGAAAATGAGCTCTTCTACATCGAGAGATATACGTAGACCATAATCAGGGTGAATCATAAAATCGGAAGTATTTCGTACATTTTCCCAGCCTACTATGTTTGATAGTTCCTGAATAATATAGTGAGGAACTTCAAAAGTTTGCGAAGGATCTGTGCGCTCAATTGGAGAAAAATACTTCCAGCCAATGATACCTATTTTGCTGTTTTTATTAATCCCGGCATCCCGGAAAATCTCGTCTAATGACTTGCTCTGTCCTCTAGGTTGCCCCACCAAGCTAAAGCTTTGAAATAAAACCTTCTGAATTTCAAAGGGAATAATAGCTGAATAATCCAATCCTTCGTTCCCAACCACAATAGTAGGTTCTTGTTCACCAGACAAGATAAGAAGGGCTTCCTCAAAACGGGGGTCAAATCCGGTTAGAAAATGAATATTCGAATAGTGTTCTCGATCACCATAAATGATTAAATGAGTATAGCCTTGAGATAAAGCCATTTTAAGCAGCGATTGTATTCTTTGCTGATAAATTGCTTCATCGAGCGTTGGTGCAGAATCGTAATCAATCTTATCACTTAAAGGAAGATGTTCTAATTCTTTTTCTACTACTTTACCCATCCATGAACCTCCTTATTGATTATTAAAATTTAATTTTTTTGATTACATTCTCCTGTTGAAGACCGAATAATTAACTCACAAGGAAGAATAGCAATTTCTTCCAATTCCATGTCTTTTTGCTGAATCATAGAACATAATTTTTCTACCGCTAAATTACCCATTTCAAACGTTGGAGCCTTAATGGTAGTTAAGGGAGGATCAACCACCTTTGATATTTCACTATCATCAAATCCAACCACTGAAAAATCACTGGGAATCTTGTAGCCTTTATCGTGTATAGCTTTAATCGCGCCAGCAGCCATGAGATCATTTCCACAAATAATAGCTGTTGGTCTTGGGTCTTCTTCTAATAACTCGAGCATTAATCGATATCCGCTATCTATCTGGTAATCCCCAAATTTAATTAGATTTGGATAAACTTTTAAATCTCTTGCTAACAATGCATCTCTAAATCCCTTAGCTCGATCGACCATATGAAGCTGTTCTTTAAGTCCACCAATCAATGCAAATTTCGTGTGACCAAGCTGAACAAGATATTCAATGACCTCAACTACTGCTCCATGATTATCAAAATTAACCTCCGCCCGGGTTGGAACTGAAGATCTACACCCAATTAGCACATAAGGAATATTTCTTTCTTCCAAATAGATTAAAGATCTGTGGTCAATAGGCCAGGAACCAAGAATTAAAAGCCCATCTATATATTTATCTTTAAGAAGATTTTCAAAAAATTTTGATTTTTGTGCTTCTTCAACAAAACCAATGCCGACTTGAAGATTGTAAGGAGTATCTCTCAGACAATCATAGATACCTTGAATCACAGGAAGCTCATATCGCCAGGTAGAAGGAAGAATAGGATTTTCTTCAATCATCGACAACATAATTACGTTGGATACCCCTTTAGCTAAACTCCGAGCAGTTGAAAGAGGAACATAATTTAATTTTTTAATGGCATCTTCAACTTTTTTTCGAGCTTCATCACTCACCGAAGGATGACCATTGAGAACTCTTGAAACAGTTCCGGTAGATAAGCCGGAAAGTTTAGCTACATCGATTAATGTAGCTCGTTTTTTAGACATCTCGTTATTCCTCTTATCCATTGCTTTTCAACCACTTTCATAATCTATATACTAGATTTTTATTTGTTAGCGATTACATGTTATCGGTTACACAGTATAATAAGATTTAATTTCTGTCAAGACCCCTTGTATAAATTTATTTGTTAAATTTTTATTTGTTAGCGATTACATGTTATCGGTTACACAGTATAACAAGATTCAATTTTCGTCAACAAAGCGCGCGCGGGCACTGTTAGTTATCCTGTAACAATGTCACTTCCAGAGTTTTTTGGGAAAGCTTCGTCTTATCTATTCAAATAGCTTCTGAGTTCTATCATCTACTCTGCTCTTCTGCTATTTTTTCAATCTCTCGCAGGCGATGATAAACTCCGGATTTAGAAAGAGGAGGAGAACAAAGGTCTCCTATTTCCCTAAGAGAAGCATAAGGATGTTCTAATCGCAGGCGGGCGACTTCCTGAAGGCGAGGAGGTAAAGAGTCCAGGTTAATTCCCTGAAGCTTCTGGCGCTGACGCAAGGAAGAGTTTACCGTTCTTTCCAGATTAGCGGTTTCCCAGTTTACCCACCGGGTGAGGTCGTTGATAGTGGATTTTTCTATGGCCAATTTTTCCCATTGCAGGTAAGCTTGAGAAGCTCCCAGATAGTGCAAGAA
>JAKPAB010000091.1 GCA_029779695.1 Bacillota bacterium
TCTTCAAATATTCTAAGACCAATAAGCTTTTTAATCATCTTATCGGCAATTTCCTCGGTATCCTCTGGACCTATCCCCACTAGGACAGCCAGTCCATTCCCTATCTGTCCTGTTATCTCATTTTCAACTGTTACGGAGGCCTCTTCTGCCACCTGAATTACAAATCTCAATTTTTTCTCCTTTTTTTTATATTCCATATAAGATTATATCTACAAATATATATCTATAAATATTTCCTGTCCGATTCATGTAAGCATTATATGCTCTGTATTATAAAATATTTAAAGCTCTTCCGGTTCATTCCATGCTTCTGCCGCAGCATCAGCCTCTTCTATAAGTTCCTCATATATGTTTTTATCTTTGTTCGAAGTATTTTTATCCTTTAGAAGCATTCTGCAGCAATTTCCTATCCTTTTGTATGATTCATCTCCTCCTGAATGAACATCCAATACCGGTGCATCTACATTGACCGCCGAACGATACCATCCAAGAGCACATTCGTATCCTCCATCCTCGTAAAAGAATTCACCCAGTTCATAAAAAAGCTCTGATCCGCCTCTTCCTACCGACTGAAGCATAGATGTGTACTTTATAAAATCTGAAGTATTTTTCAATAACCGAGAGGCTCTTACCATAATAACTGCAGCTATCTCCATACTATCCGAGCTATTATCATCTTTATTTATAATGTCCTTAAAATATTTAGCAGCAATCTTAAAGTCTTCTCCACTTCCATTTTTCCAAAGTTCCTTTGCATACATTGTCAGAATTGTATCTGACAGTTTCTCACCATTTTTTATCATATCTTCAAAAATGTGAAAATCTCTCTTTGCATGGTCTTCAGTATTATAAGGGATGTGCATGATCTCTATATCGCTGTCAAAAACAACTGGATCCAACCTGACTGTTTCATGAACTCTGTTGATCCAGACATAACTCCTAAGCCTCTTGAAAAGTTTAGGTCTGTATTCTGTTTTTGAATTCAATACCGTCTGATTCCCTGGACTTTCTACATACTTCATCTGAACTATCTCTACCTCAGGTATTAAAACAGCCTTTAGCTTACGAAACTCTTCGTGATTGATATCGTCAATGATCTCATCTGCATCACAGCTATATACATATTCCATTGTAGCTTTTGAAAATGCAAAATTCCTAGCTGCCGCAAAATCATCGATCCACTTAAAATCAAAGATTTTATCTGTATAATGAGACGCGATCTCTCTGGTATTATCTGTAGACCCTGTGTCCACGATAATGATCTCATCCATAAGATCTGAAATAGGGTCCAAACATCTCTTTAGTAGTTTTTCTTCATTTTTTACTATCATGCAGAGACTGATGGTTGACATAGTTACCTCCTGATGAAGCAGCATAATCGCTAGATTTATTTTACCATAAATATTGGTATACCTGCATATAATTAAGCTGACATATTTCACGACAATTTTATAATCAGATTAAATAAAAATACCCTCCTTACTGATCGTCCATTAAATCAGTAAAGAAGGTAAATATATAAATCATTTTGCCAACCGGCAACTATAGATATTATGAAAAATACATAATATCTCATCCACAGATCTTATCATGAAGTCTGTCATATTCCCTATTTATCTCCTGAATAGTATCATTATCACCATCAGGATTATCAGGATGATATATCTTGAGAAGGTCCCTATAACGTCTCTTAAGAGAGTTCTCATCATTATGTATACCGCAGAAGAATAGAGTGCCACATATAATAGACTGGCCATCACCGCCGGACATCCCAGCCAGTTCTTCCTCCATAGCTCTCAGTCTCGTTTCCTCTGACTCACGCCAGGCCTTAAACTCCTGTCTCTCTACAGCTAATTTTCTAACTTCGTTCTCCAGGACTCCCCACTTCATGTTGAAGAGATGCTCCCTGAGTTCTAGATCCTTTTTTCTCAAGTCAATTTCCTGTAGCTGTTCACGGATCGTTTTTTCTGACATCTGAGTGGCCGTATCCATATCTTCGGCTCCTCCTTCCGGAATAATATAATTCTGATTCCATCGATATAAAAACGAACTTATCGCTTTTTCATTATACATATCTAGCTACAACTATGCTTGTCAACATCTGGGGTCTTCATACCAAAAACTGCCATTATATTACTATATATTGTGACATTTTTCAACCCGGCTTGATCCCCCCAAGCCGCTGTCTCCGTGCATAATTATAGCATTTTCAAGTCTTTTATGCTTCTATATATACTTGTTTTTATTATGTATTTTAGTCATTGGGATATTTCTCATATCCTTGAAGACTGGTTTTTCATGTGCTAAACTCATCTGAATCAGAGCGAAGGATAATGGCTCTTTAATAACACTTTTTGATGAAAGATACTACTGCCTTGCACAAGAAAGGATATATCTATATATGATGCACAATACTCCTTTAAAAAATTATATCCAGATTCTCCAACATGAGGATCTGATAATTGAAAATGACGTTTCTGTTAATATTTCGAATGATATTTCAGACAATAGGGAAATAACGCTTGTGACCTGCGATTCAAGAGCTGTGATCCCAGGCACACTATTTATATGTAAGGGGGCTCACTTCGATGTAAGCTATCTCAATTCTGCAGGTCGGTCTGGTGCTGTATGTTATATATCTGAAACCAGATATGACGTGGACATTCCCGGGATAATAGTGTCAAATGTCAGACGTACTATGGCTCTATTGGCTGATTTCTATTACGGTCATCCATCTGCTTCACTTGCTCTGACCGGAATAACAGGAACAAAGGGCAAATCTTCAACTGCTTATTTTATGCGAAGCATTCTTGATGACTATATGATGGATACCTGCGGTAAGAGAAGTGGCGTCATCTCTTCTATCGATACTTATGATGGTGTTTTGGATTTCGAGTCTCATCTCACCACTCCGGAGCCTCTGGATCTGGAAAAACATCTTAGAAACGCACTTGATTCCGGTATTAATTATGTAACTATGGAAGTGTCCAGCCAAGCTCTTAAATATGACCGCGTTACCAATGTAGAGCTTGAAACTGCAGTATTCTTAAATATAGGAACCGATCATATATCTCCCGCCGAGCATGTGGATTTTGAGGATTATTTTTCATCTAAACTGCTTATTTTTAACCATGCCAAAAATGCCGTTGTAAATATAGACAGTAAGTTCTCAGACCGGATTATCTCTTCTGCAATAGATGCTGGATGCCAGCTGTATACATTTTCAATGCAGGATGAGACCGCAGATGTATACGCTTATGGCGTTGTCTCTAAAAATAATGGAAATAGCTTTATGGTCTCACTTTCGGAACGAATGGTTTCAAAATATTCAGATTCATGTCAGTCCGCAGGCAAAAATGAAAACATCGAGAACAGTGATCTCGCTATTTCCCTTCCCGGCAGATTCAATGTCGAGAATGCTCTGGCTGCTATTACCGTTTCTCTTATATATGGTATCCCTACCGATTATATTAAGAGCGGACTAAAAAAGGCCACTGTTCCTGGACGTATGGAGGTATTTCAGAGTAAGGACAAGAGTATAACTGCAATAGTAGATTATGCTCATAATCAGCTTTCATTTGAAACGCTTTTTAAAACTGTCCAGGAAGAATATCCCGGTCACAGCATAATCGCTGTTTTTGGTTGTCCTGGTGGTAAGGCTTACGCTCGTCGTCAGCAGCTTCCCATTGCGGCAGGCAGATCATGTGACATGATATATGTCACTGAGGAAGATGCAGGTGAGGAGCCTGTGGATAAGATAAGCCAGGAAATCGCTGAGAATATTAAGGTTACTGGTTGCAATTATGACATTATAAATGATCGTGGCGATGCTATCCGGGCCGCTCTTTCCTACAGCAAGCGTCCGCTTGTAGCTTGCATCACCGGTAAGGGTCGTGAGACTCGTCAGAAGCGTGGTATTCAATATATCGACTGTATGTCTGATGTTCAGTATGTGGAAGAATTCCTAGCTGATCATGACAATTCTTCCATGAAATAAAACGGAATAATTTGAAATAAATTAACAGGAATAAAAGAAACAAAAAATGAAATAAAATAAATGTAACAGAATAAAAAATATGTACTAATGATCATAATGTGTGTAAAGCAGGAGAAAATAATGTCATCCAGACTCGACAAGATTCTATCAGAATACAAAATAGCTTCCAGGTCGGAATGTAAAAAAATAATAAAAAAAGGTCGGATCACGGTAAATGGAATTATTGCAGATGATGCATCTATGTCCGTCGATGCTTCACATGATGAGATTGCCCTTGACGGTGCTGTAATAGCCTGTCATGAATTTGACTATTTTATGTTGAATAAACCATCAGGATGTTTGACGGCCACCCGTGATCCCAGGCAGCCTACGGTAATGGACTATTTACCTGATTCCAGACGAAGAGACCTATCCCCTGTCGGAAGGCTCGACAAGGATACCGAAGGCTTGTTACTTATAACAAACGATGGTGCCCTGAATCACAGATTGCTATCTCCCCATCATCATGTTTCCAAGACATATGAGGCTATAGTCGACGGAATCATTGATCCAAGTATGATCACGGCATTTGAAAGCGGGTTGGATATTGGTGAGAAAAAACCGACAGCACCTGCAGTTCTAGAGATCATTGACAATAATTACCATATTAATGATTATCAGATCCTGGACAGTAAAACCTATGAGAATCAGACCGTAGGAAGCAAGGTTTTAGTCACAATAACAGAAGGAAAATACCATGAGATCAAGCGCATGTTCTTAAAATTCGGTATGACTGTTTTATATCTAAAGCGAATCTCTATGGGCACCTTAGTTCTTGACAGTTCCCTCGCTCCAGGAGAGTGCCGTACTCTGACAAAATATGAGATCGATTCTCTTATGTCAAAGTAGTTTTGTTATATCAAATGAATGACATCAATTCTTTTTTTCCTTTATATTTTATATAATCAATGCAATGCTTACACAGCTTTACCAATCTGTATATTACTATTCATCCCTTTATTCGCTATCATTTACTATATAGTATGACATTTTTATAAATATTTAGCGCATAGGGGGAAACATGAAAACAGGACTTGTTGTAGAAGGTGGTGGCATGAAATGTGCCTATACCTCCGGTATTTTGGACAGACTATTAGATGATAAACAGCATTTTGAATACGCCATAGGCGTATCTGCCGGATCATCCAGTACAGCTTCATTTCTAGCTGGTCAGAGAGATCGAAACAGAAGATTCTTTGTAGATCATATTACCGATCCCGGCTATATGGGATTATCTAGTGTTGTAAGAAATAAATCATTTTTTGGTCTTGATTATATATATATGGATATGACATCCAGCCACGGTGTAGACCCGCTCGACTATGATACTATGATGAGTTCCGGCACAGACTTTAGGATCACTGCCACCGATGCAGAAACCGGAAAACCTCATTATTTTAGGAAAGAAGAAATCAAAAAAGACGATTACCGCTATTTTATGGCAACCTGTGCCCTTCCAGTTATGTGTAAACCAGTTGAAATAGATGGGAGAAACTATTTCGACGGAGGATGTTCTGATTCCATTCCCTATAAAAAGGCCCTGGCAGATGGATGTGACAGAATTGTTGTGATTCTGTGCCGTCCCACCGATACTGTCCGTGTACCAGAAAAACATATGCATCTCATTCGAAGAAGGATGCATAAATATCCCAACATCGTTGATGATATTGCAAACAGGCACAATAGTTACAATAAACAATTGTCCGGACTACTAGAGCTGAAGAATCAAGGAAAGGCATTTATATTTGCCCCAAAGGTTCAGCTTGATATTACTACTTATACCAAGGATCAGAACAAGCTCCAATCCTTATATGATATGTCTATTGACGATTACAATACTGGTGATGGAGCCGCTTATTTTAATTTTATGAATGCAACAATTTAAAATATTAAAAAACTCTGTGAGAACAGCAAATCTGCTTATCTCACAGAGTTTATTTATTTTGTAAAAATATACTGGTCCATTCTTCTGATGGCTTCTTCTACCCTAGAAGTAGGAAGTGCCACATTCATTCTTATACCGTACTCTCCATGAAAAGGTCTTCCATCCTGCCATATTACGCCGTATTTAACGCCCTTTTTCTGTAGTTCTTCTATCGATATCCCGTGGTTTTTACAATATTTCTCACAGTCTAGAAACAACATATATGTGCCTTCGGGTTTGGCTAGTTCTATTCCTTCTACCTGTTGAGTCAGATATGAATAAACCTTATCAACGTTTGTCCCTAGAACCGTCCTCAGTTCATCTAGCCATTCCATTCCAACTGAACTATACGCTCCTATCAGAGCATGCATAGACAAAACATTCATTGAATTATAGTCAGACAGAGAACTCTCTTTTTCAACCCTATCTCTTAGCCAAGGATCATATATTATATGGTATGAACCAATCAGACCCGCCAGATTAAAGGTCTTTGACGGCGCATATAGTGCCACCGTATGGTTTTTTGAATACTCACTGACCATCTGTGTCGGCGTATGTTTATGACCATCCAGCAAAATATCAGACCATATCTCATCCGAAATAACATAAACATGGTATTTTTCAAAAAGATCCATAGCACCCCTGATCTCTTCTCTGGTCCATACTCTTCCAGTAGGATTATGAGGAGAGCAGAAAATCGTAGCATGAATATGATACTTCTTGATCTTATCCTCCATATCCTCCAGGTCCATTCGCCACACATCATCCTTATCTTTTTTCAAAGGACTATCTGTGATGTGATAACCATTATTCTCCAGTACTCCTGTGAAGCCAATATATGTAGGTGAATGCAGTAGGATATGGTCGCCACTTGATGTGATAGCTTTCAAGGCACTTACCAGTCCTCCTAGCACACCATTCTCATATCCTATATTTTCCTGGCTGAGACCCTCTACATTATTTCTGGTTGATTGCCAGTTAATTATTGCCTGATAGTATTCAGGTCTCGGAATAAAATAGCCAAATGCAGGGTGTTTCGCTCTCTGTATAATTGCCTCTGTTACAGAAGGTGCTGTTGGGAAGTTCATATCTGCAACCCACATAGGTATACGCTCAAATCCCGTAAGGGTCTCGCCCTTCGGGGCAAATGAGTCTGCTGTTTCCAGATCTACAGCAATGGAGTCCATTCCTTTTCGTTCAAGTATACTTGTAAAATCATATTTCATCTCGTGACTCTCGTTTCCATCATTCTTACCAGATATCTAGTTTTTTGATTCGTTTATTCTCATCATCATTCCATTCAAACATATCAGCTCCATCCTTTAATAGCTTAATTATAGGAAGATGCTGAGGACAGGCACTTTCACACTGACCACATTCTATACATTCTGAAGCCTTGACTCCGGACTCTTTTACTATCCGGTCATATTCCTTCTTGGCATCAAATACCGACTTGTTATCTCTAAGCACTAGATTTTCAGCCTCAAAAATATCGGGAATCGGCATATTAACTGGGCAGCCATCTGTACAATAATGACATTTTGTACATGCTATGGTCTCAGTACTGTTAAGTATTTTAACCACTTCATCTATGGCTTCCATCTCTTTATCATCAAGTGGCTTAAAATCAGCCATGTATGATAAGTTATCCTTCATCTGTTCTATGTTAGACATTCCAGACAGAACCACTAGTGAATTATCCTGTGATGCAGCAAATCTAAGAGCCCATGAGGCAATAGACATATCCGGTCTGATCCTCTTTAGTACCTTTTCTGCATCAGGAACCAGTCTAGCCAAGCTTCCACCCTTTATAGGTTCCATAATGGTAACAGGAATCCCATGTTTTATGGCAACTTCCATATTGGCACGAGACTCGATATTAGGATTCTCCATATCAATATAATTGATCTGTAACTGTATAAAATCCACATCCGGATGTTTAGTAAGGAGTTCATCTAAGAGCCCAGGACCGGCATGAAATGAAAATCCGTAATGCCTGATAAGTCCCTTTTCTTTTAGTTCCTTGGCGAACTCCCATACTTTATATTCATCATATTTTTTATAGTTTTCCGTCTGAAGAGCATGAAGCAGGTAAAAATCAAAATATCCGGCTCCCGTTCTATCCAAACTTGTGAAAAACTGCTGTCTGGCTGATTCTACATCATGAACTGATGGTATTCCGGCATTGAGCTTGGTAGCCAGATAATAAGAATCTCTCGGATATCTCTTGACCAGAGCCTCTCCTGTGACTTTTTCAGACTCACCGCCATCATATACATATGCCGTATCAAAATATTTGAGACCAGCCTTCATAAAAAGGTCAACCATTTCCTTGGTCTCTTCCACATCAATGGTCTTGCCATCAGCCATTCTCGGAAGTCTCATCATTCCAAAACCAAGCTTAGGCATTTTTTTAATTTCTTCCTGTGTCATTGCCATTAGAATATTCCCCTTTCCTTCTTAAAATAAAACATATCTATATTATATGTCTAACAATCACCTAATCGCTTTTCTGTCAGTTCGATCCATTCCTCCAGGGTAAGTGGCTTGTAATCAGAAAATACTGTAAAGCAATTAATAATATTGGCAGGTGGATGTTCGATAACTTCTTCTCCAGACCGGCCTAAGATTCCAGCTCTCTCCCTCTCCATTATTATATACCTGTTCAGTGCCGCATTGTCACTTGTGTCGTGAACATGTCCGCATAACATATAGTTCTTATTTTCGCCATTCTTACACTTCCTGTACTCACCCTCATACATCAAAATAGGATAATGGCTGCATATAACACTTTTATTACAGTCAGAGAACTTATGATAATCATATATTCCTCTGAAAAGTGTGGTATCAAACTGCTTATTTCTAATGCCGCTGTCATGATTGCCAAGGATCATATACTTTTTACCCTTCAGCTGTAATAACAGTTTTCTTATTCTCTCAGGATCTCTTGATACGCAGAAATCTCCTAGGATAATAACGTCATCGCCACGTTTAACCACACTATTCCACTGCTTGATCATATATTCATTCATGGATTCCACCGATTGGAATCCACGTTTATCCATTGCTACATTAAGTGCTTCATGATCAAAGTGACAATCAGCAATGTATCTTCTAGCCATATCGGCTCCTCTTTTATAGTTTGCTCATTTCATTCTTAATATAATCCACCTGACGGTGAAAAAGCGACAGAAAAATTTCCTGTTCTTCCCTTGTCAATCCACAAAAAGCATCCTCTTCAGCCTTGACTAGAGGGGCTATGTTTTTCTCGCAGAATATTTTCCCTTTAGGCGTATATACAACTGCTTTGGAATTCTTCTTGCTTTCTATTTTCTTTAATTCTACAAGTTTCATATCAATAAGCTTCTTGACTCCGGAGTTAATGGTCTGCTTCGGAAAATAATAATCTCCAGCCAGAGCCTGTTGCGTCATCGGCTCATCTGCATTATAGACAGCATACATGATCCAGTGCATCGAATCCGACATACCAGCCTTGGCAGCAGCATCTCGGTATATGTCATCCTGTTCCTTATAAAGCTTATTTAATTCCTTGAGTTGCTCTTTGATTTTATCTTCTTTAAAATTTTCTTCTTTTTCCATATTTATTCCGATTTTAAGATTATAAAAACTACGTTTATCATTTTTAATATAAACTGCATTTATCATTTATATATAGCAGAAACTGTATTTAATATGTAAAATCCCTCGTGCAGGTCACATCAATAATTATACTTCTTTTTGTATTTTAACATAAAAAACATAGACATAATAAATGCCATGACCTCAGCCACAAAGACCGCACCCCATATCCCATCTATTCCAAATATAAGTGGAAGTATCAACACTGACAATAATTCAAATACCAATGATCTCATAAATGCGATCAATGCAGATATAGGTCCATTATTTAGGGCAGTAAAAAGAGAGGATGCAAAAATATTGATTCCGCTCAGTACGAAAGCCAATGTATAAATATGAAATGCTCTGACCGTAAGAGTCAGAAGAGCCTGGTCATATCCAACATATATCTTTGCCAGAGTTCCTGCTGATAATTGTGCTATCTGCATCATCAAAACACCGCTTACTGCCATTATCCTAATACTCTTTTTTCGCATATTCCGGAGTTCAGAATGATTGTCGGCTCCAAAATGAAAACTTATTATCGGGGCGGCTCCAATTGAATATCCCATAAACATTGCTATAAATATAAATGCAACATACATTATGACGCCATAGGCTGCCACTCCATTTTCTCCCGAATATTTCAGGAGCTGAGCATTATAAACAATACTTACAACCGATATTGACACATTACTTGCCAATTCTGATGACCCGTTTCCACAAGCATGAATTAATGGCTCTGCTTCCAATCTGACTATTCCGAATTTTAGTTCCTGATCCTTCACAAATGTAAAGTATAAAAGCGGAACGATTCCTCCGAAACATTGGCTGATTATAGTGGCCACAGCTGCTCCTGTCACTCCCCAACCCAAAATCCCTACGAATAGGAAATCTAAAAAAATATTAGAAACACCTGCTCCTACCGTGATCGCAAAACCTAACTGAGGTTTGCCTGCTGTAACCATAAGTCCCTGAAACATATTCTGCAACATAAAAAATGTGATAAATGTCAGTAAGATTCTTCCGTATGTGATGCAATACGGTAGCATAGAATCCGTTGCTCCCATGAATATGGCTGTTTTTTTCAAGAAAATATGGCCCAAAATAGTGAATACAATGCCCATTATTATGGTAAATTCAATTACCATGGAGAAAAATCTGTTAGCTCTATCTCTTTTACCTGCTCCAAGATTCATTGCGATGAGCGCACTTCCACCGGTTCCCATCATAAATCCCAATCCGCCCAATATCATCATAAGCGGCAAAATAAAATTAACAGCAGCAAATGCTGTCTTACCTGCATAATTTGATACAAAGAATCCATCCACTACTCCATAGATGGATGTAAATACCATCATTAGAACTGATGGAAGTACAAATAGTAACAGTTTTTTGTAGGTAAAATGATCTGATATTTTAATAGACATGACTATCTCCTTGGCTTAAAGTCCGATTTCGGATTGTAATAGCACATACAATAGTCCGATTTCGGATATTTGTCAAGAAATAGTCGCCATCCAATTATTCAAATTTTTGATATACTCTTCGGTTTCTTCTGCAAATGACATATGTCTGCTCTCTGCATATAGTATCCAATTCGCCCTGGAGATCCGATCTGCCATGGATTTTGCGATATATGGAGTGCATAGATCATTTGTACCACTGGTTATAAGTGCAGGGCACTGAATATTATCCAGACTATCCAGAACATCATAATCCTTGAGATTGCCAAGAGGTGTGAATTCATTAGGTCCCCACCCAGTCAAATAAGCCAGTTCTCCTGAACCATCCGGCTTGCTCCTGTATAAGCACTCTCTCTTATCGTTTTTCCAATCCGGTGCACAATGCCTAAGCATGTATTCATCTGTAGCTTCGATACATTCCGGTGTATCATATATCCCGGTCTCATCCGCTTTTTCTATAGCCTGCTGCATATCTATGGGTAATTCCTTTATCATCCTATGCTGGGCTTTTCCCCACATCCACGATGCCGGAAGTGTACTGGCCAGCACGATTCCCTTTACGCCTTTTGGCGCTTTATCCACCATATATTGTAGGAGTAACATGCCTCCCCAGGACTGTCCCAATATTATCAGCTCTTCCAATTTCAGATAGTCTCGAATAGCCTGGAGTTCCTCCATCCATACATCCATATTGAAAAGATCTGCTCTGTCATAGGCTCCGGATTTTCCACATCCTATCTGATCATAGGTAATGATTGGTCTATCTTCTATCATCTCATCAAAAATCTCAAAATAATTATGAGTTGATCCTGGGCCGCCATGAAGCATCAAAATGGGAATGATCCCTTTTTTGCCCATTTTATCTGATCCTACTATCCTATAATATGTCTTATAACCTCTAAAAGGCATATAGCCTTCTTTGATATTTAATTCTTTTTTTGTTTTCATTTCTGATTACATTTCTGTTTATGTTTATATTTATTTTTATACTTATTTTTATACTTTATTTTCTGTTACCACTTTTTTACCACAAAATTTTTCAAGTGCAAAAACTGCCATGATCGTGCCAATAACAGAAACTATAAGCATAACTCCCATTACACTCTTGACTCCTATCACATCTATCATAGAACCACCTACAATAGACCCGATGATAGCACCAAAGGACATAGTTGACTGTAATAATCCCTGGGCCTTGTTCTTATCTCCCTCGCCAAAATATTTGTCTGAAAGCTTAACCATTCCAGGCATAAACAGTGCGAATCCCATAAACTGCACTGCAGAAGACATATATAGCCCCGTGACTCCGACTGCAAAGGTCATCAGTGATCCTCTTACTATGAATCCAATTGATGAAAGTATTAGAAGGTTCTTGATCGGAAATTTTTTTGATAGATAATCGAATGCAAACATAGCCGGAACCTCTGCTATTGCAGCTATTGCAAGTAGCACTCCCATCTCTTCGCTTCCAGCTCCAACATTTTTCACTACATTGATAGTGAAATTATTGTAGAAATTGTAGAGTATCATTATCAGACCCATTCCAAGGAAATACAGCATAAATGATGGATTTCTCTTAATAAAAGATATATAGGAAGTATCAGAATTATTGGCGTTATCTTCTGGTGATATATTGTCTGATAAAACATCTCTTGGCGTAGGCATAAGAGTCAATGCCAACATAGTCGCAACTGCCAATATTATCTGAGCATAGGCCACTGTTCTATAGGATGTAAGTGTTACCAATCGACCAAGTAGCAGTGACAAGAATGAAAAAAATACAGATCCAAGTCCTCTAGACACTCCATAATTAATCGATGCGCCTCGATCCATATAATAGATTCCAAGACCATTAACCACTACCGGAGTATTCTGAATTATCATAAATATAAGAGAATATATTAGTGTAACCGCTATTATGGGAATGCCATTTATCATGGTAATTCCCTCCAAAATAAACATAGCTATATACATCAATATAGCCATCTGTGTAACTGTGACCTTTTTGCCTCTGTCTGCTATTGATGATAACATAGGCTGAATAATGAATGCCAGCAGATTACCTATTGCAAAAGCAACTCCTACTAATGCATTGCTAACACCCTTACCATTCATATACACTGTAGCGAAACTTGTGCAACAGCAAAACTGCGACCACAGTAAAAGCTGTATAAAACAGTATCTAAGCATGGCATTTTTTGTTGTGATTTTTCCGGTCAATTAAGCTACTCTTTCTAGTTATACTGCTATTTTTTATTTTATGCAGATAAACTCTTATTAATTATTTTTAAAGACAGATATTCCCTTTTTGTCCAACTCTTCTATAGATTTTTCGACATTATTAATTGTCTCCAGCATATGCTTTGATATCTGCTCTGCATTTTGATAAGTGGACTCTGCCCTATCCCTATCATTATCCTTAATAGCTGAGATAATATCATCACCCAGCAAGTGAAAATCGTGATGCATTTTGTCTATTTCTTTCCAACGTTCAGCAATATCCGGCTGTTTCAACTTTATAGCATGATAGAAATGTCCGAATGCACATTTTTTTGAGTTAGTCTGAATGGGCTCTACCTTCATATTGTCAATCATTCCTCTAGCTTTTTTAATCCATTGTATATGCGCATTTTCTGCCTCTTTAAGGATTTGAACCACATCTTCATTTTTAAGAACATGTACACCCTCTTCAAGTCCATCGTACATATTTGTGACTATATTGGACAGATGATCATCAATCTGAGAAATGTTTTTGGCAAAACCAACACTGTAAACCGCTTCATTATGAATATTTTGTGACATCTCATTAAGCTTCTGCGCATCATCGCTATATGTGTCCATTGCCTTATCTATTTCATTGGCTGACTCTTTAATTCCCTGCATTGTTTCACTTATATTAGAAACAGAATCTACTAATTCATGCAGCATATTGATATTGCCATCAATCGTCTCAGATACCAAATCTATCTTTTCGCTCATCTCATTTGTAGATGAAACAGTTCGGTTCATACTCTCCTGACCATCGCTGGCTGCAGCATAGATCTTGTCAACAAAATCCCGCATTCCATCCAGATTCATCTTGGTATTATCTGCCAGATTACGAACTTCGTCAGCAACTACTGAGAAGCCCCTGCCCTGTTCACCTGCTCTTGCTGCTTCGATTGCTGCATTAAGTGCCAAAAGATTTGTCTGATTTGCGATTTTTTGTACGCTCTCGACTATCTTGCCAACTTCCACCGCCAATTGAACTAACTGCTCTATTTTTTCGTTCATATGCTTGGTATCAGACAGGACATTCTCTTTTAGTCCATTGACCTCATGAAGCAGCTGAACACTTTCATTATTCTGATCTGCAAATTTTGTTGAATTAACTCTTAATTGATCTAGCTTCTCAGCAGCTTGATCAATAGAATTTGTCACCTGATCCATTGTGGCGTTTGTTTCTTCCACAACTGCTAGATTCGATTCACCTACACTTTCCATATCATCTGAAAAATTCATAAGTTCATTGGAAATATGAGTCATCTCTACATCAAATGAGCTTATCGATGTTGCAACATTCAGGATTTCCTTTGCTGAATCCGACATAATCCCTTCATTTTCCATCAATTTATCAAATGTATCTACCACATGCTTATGAATTCCGTAATCACTCTTAGGAATCTTCTCATCCTGACCTTCCAATACTTTATCCATACTTTGCAAAATGCAGCTCATCTCAGCGCATCCTGATTTATTTTTTCTAAACACAGTTTCCACTCCTTTTCAATATTTTTGCTCAACAAGTCCCTATTTTCTAGGATAATCATAGCATACAGGTTGGGTCATTTCAATTTAATAGTACCCATATATCTGTATTTTCATTCTAGCTTAATATGTATGTATTCTTTAAGGGTTGACTCCGCACGTTCTAAAGCATATAATCTCATTCAAGAAATTAAAAGTAGGCTTTAAAACAGTACGAGATACTGCAAAGGCGATGATATTTTCGAGGGAAAAGTGGATACTAGCTTTTTTAGAGTACCAAAAACCTTGTGACGAAACCTTTGCAGTGAGATGCAAGGGTATTTTTTTTGAGATTTACGAGGTAATTCCATTGAAAAATCGGCAACTTGAAATAATCTGTAATAATGAAATCGCTCCTGATGTTTTCTGTTTAACATTAGGTGGCATTTTATTTAATGAAGAGATCCATCCAGGACAATTCGTTAATATCCATGTCCCAGGGAAAAGTCTTCGACGTCCTATATCGGTTTCCCGTATCTACGGTGACAGAATCGATCTGATATATAAAATAGTCGGAGAAGGAACTGAAATTCTAAGAAATATCAAGTCCGGTTACCTAGATGTTCTTCTCCCATGTGGTAATGGATTCGATCTGTCTGCTTTTCAAAACGAAATACTGATAATCGGAGGTGGAATGGGAGTCGCCCCTCTTTTCGCACTAACATCAGAAGCTATTAAACAATGTAAAAAAGTCACTGTGATATTTGGATTCAGAAGTCCAAAAGATGCCATTTTAGAAGAAGCACTGATGAATCTTGGAGTAGATTATCATTTTTGCTTTGATTCAGAAGGTGTAAATGTTGTGACGATGAGAGAACAGTTAGGTATGTCCCATATGCCCTTTGCAGCTTGTGGTCCTCTCCCCATGTTAAGAGCCCTCTGCTCTATGAAAGATGCTGATACTGTTCATGAGCGTCAGAATCTGATCAACGATGATATTTATGGTCAATTATCTCTGGAAGCTCGGATGGGGTGTGGATTCGGTGCCTGTATGGGATGCAGTATAGAAACAAAACAAGGTATGAAGCGAATATGCAAGGAAGGCCCTGTTTTTAATAGTAAGGAAATATTATGGGACAAAATATAGATCTAAGCGGGATGATGATCGATAATCCACTTATTCCCGCCAGTGGAGCATTTGGATACGGCATGGACTATCAGGACTTTTTTGATGTCAATGAGGTTGGTACTTTTTGTACCAAGGGCACAACATTACATCCTCATAAGGGTAATCCTCTACCACGAATAGCTGAGTATTCAGGTGGGATGCTAAACTGTGTCGGCCTGGAGAATCCCGGTGTAGAGACCGTTGTCCGAGAATATTTTCCGAAACTTCGTAATACATATCATAAAAAGGTAATAGCCAATGTATGTGGTTTTAGTGTTGATGATTATATAAAAACTGCAGAAATATTCGACCGGGAAGAATGTGTGGGGCTGATAGAACTAAATATTTCATGTCCAAATGTTCACGCTGGCGGTGCTGCCTTCGGAAAAGATCCTTCCATTGCTTCAGAGATCCTGACCGAGGTAAAAAAAGTCTGTCGGAAACCTGTCTATGTAAAATGCACGCCTCAATGTCCTGATCTCGTACTTATGTGCAAGACTCTGGAAGCTTCCGGTGCCGATGGCCTGGTGCTTCTAAATACATGGCTTGGAATGAGACTTGATATCCGTACTGGCAAACCGATCCTCTCCAATATAACAGGAGGCGTCAGCGGTCCCGGTATATTCCCCCTCTCTTTATACAAAATCTATGAGGTCTACAAAAATGTAAATATTCCTATTATAGGTTGTGGCGGCATATCCAACGGTCGGGACGTGATCGAAATGATGTCAGCCGGTGCCAGTGCTATAGAAATCGGGACAGAACTTCTGACAGATCCTATGGCTCTGCCTCGTATCAAAAAAGAGCTATCCGAATTAATGGACACCTATAATATAACAGAGCTATCTGAAATCATTGGACGAGCACATAAATAAATTTGAGTTTATATCTATTCATACTAATTTAATTAATTTAATCAAAAAATAAGCAAAAAAAGTTAAAGAACATACAAAAATATATATATACAGCATGAGGTGAAAAATGGGTGGTAAAAATAATGATGTGATAATTGCCTGTGACTATGGCACGAGGCAAGAACTCATGGACTTTCTGGCACTTTTCAAAACAGAAAAGCCCTTTATCAAAATCGGGATGGAAGCCTTCTATTCCAATGGGCCAGACATCGTAAGAGAAGTGAAATTCATGGGCCACAAAGTATTTCTAGATCTAAAGCTTCATGACATTCCAAATACTGTAGGTCGTGCAATGAAGGTACTTTCTGATCTTCATGTAGATATGGTCAACGTCCACGCCGCAGGTGGAAGTACAATGATGCAGGCTGCAAGAGAAGCTCTTAGTGAAAGTGATACCATTCTATTAGCAGTAACTCAGCTTACAAGCACCAATGAAGAACAGATGCACCACGAGCTTCTGATCGATCGAAGTATGGAAGACACGGTTATTTCTTATGCCCAAAACGCTGCCGCATCAGGTTGCAATGGCGTTGTATGTTCTCCACTAGAGGCCTGTCAGGTAAAAAGTGCCTGCGGCAACAGTTTCATAACAGTGACTCCAGGTATAAGATTCAGTGAAGATAATGCCGGAGACCAAAAAAGAGTTACAACTCCTGCCGATGCCAGAAAATCAGGTTCAGACTATATCGTTATCGGCCGATCAATAACCGGTGCAAAAGATCCGGTAGCTGCCTATAAAAGAGCAATATCCGATTTTATAGGCTGCTAATCCTATCGGGATCAAAATATAAAAATCTGAAAGGAAATAAAAATGACTACAAAAGAACAAATCGCAAAAGATCTATTATCTATCAAAGCAGTTTTTTTAAGACCAGATGACCCTTTCACCTGGGCCAGTGGCATCAAATCCCCTATATACTGCGACAATAGATTGACACTTTCCTATCCTGAAGTTCGAAACCATGTGGAAAGTGCATTGGCCGAATTTATCCGCAAGAATTATCCAGACGCCCAGTGCCTGATGGGAACCAGCACTGCAGGAATAGCCCATGCAGCCCTTACAGCTGATATTCTAGACCTTCCCATGGGATATGTCAGATCTAGCTCCAAGGATCATGGCAGGCAGAATAATATCGAAGGGATATGCACCCCAGGCACCAAGGTCGTCGTAGTTGAGGATCTAATCTCTACAGCCAGAAGTGCTATAGAGACTGTTGAAGCTCTCCGTGAGATCGGAGCTGATGTCTTAGGGATCGTTTCGATTTTTACCTACGGTATCAAAAAATCCGGAGAACTACTGGCAGCTTCCAATATAAAGTGTGTATCTATATCAGATTATGATACCCTGCTTACTATTGCAGCAGATAATGGTTACATACAGGAAGAGTCGATACCTTCTTTGCTGGAATTTAGGAATAATCTTTAAAAAATACTGTTTAACCCTTGATTTTATTTGGAATTATTACTATAACTAAGAACATGCTGTCATTTGCTCAGCATACATTTGTATTGATTGATAATTTACAAAATCAATTCACAATTCATATGAAAATTCTAAATAGTTAAGCGAGGAAAACAATAATGCGTGGTCTTGGTACACTAATAAATGTTGGTTTGGCTCTTTTCGGCGGAATGCTTGGTTTCATATTTGGCAAAAAAATCAAACCCGAACTTCAAGAAACACTTAATTACGCCAACGGAATGAGCGTAATATTTCTAGCAATTGGCGGAACTGTAGCAAAGATGCTTCAGATAAAAGGCGGCGGACTCACCACAGGCGGTACCATGATGATGATGATCTCTCTTGCCGGCGGTGCTGTTATCGGTGAGCTCCTTAACATTCAAGGTTGGATAGAAAAATTCGGAGTATGGCTTCGTAAAAAGACAAAAAATGATGGAGATTCAACATTCGTCAACGCTTTTTTATCTGCAACATGTACGGTTTGTATCGGTGCCATGGCTATTGTAGGTTCCATACAGGACGGAGTATCTGGTGATTATACTATCCTTATGGCAAAAGGTATCCTAGATGCGGTTATCCTATGTATCATGACTGCCTCTATGGGAAAGGGTGCCATTTTCTCTGTAGTTTCTATTGCTATTTTCCAGGGTGTCATAACTCTCGCTGCAGTGTTTGCAGGTCCTTTTATGACAGAAACAGCTCTTGGTCATCTCTCATATGTAGGAAATATTCTTATCTTCTGTGTAGGTGTCAACCTTGTATGGAAAAAGGACATTCGTGTTGCCAATCTTCTACCGGCACTTATAATTGCAGCACTTTGGCCATAAACATTTATATTATTATATATTAAATTAAATGACAGGATAAATATTTAATAAAAGGATTTTGTATAAAGGAAGTGCCCAAATGAATTACATAATTGGCAGAATTGCAGTAATAGGAATATTAATGTGGATAGTAAGCAGTATTACTATCATACGAAGTGATATATCACGTATAAATGTAAATCTGAATAAAATCATTACTCATCTTGGAGAATTCGATGCCACAGATGATGAAATTAAAAGCCCTCTTGCAGAAGGAAAGAAAATCGAAGCAATAAAAGCATATAGATTTGCTACCGGGTTTGGATTGAAGGAAGCAAAAGAGTATGTTGATTCCTTAGAAGATAAAATAAAGTAAATAATATCGGATCACAGAATGTATTATCGTAATGAATGTTATTTATAATTATAAAAAATGGAACTCTTAAAAAAGAGTTCCATTTTTTTATTATCTAGTTAATTACTTTCATTAACATCACTTTGATTTAATATAAGCATCATCCCTTAACTGCACCTGATACTACTCCATCGATTATGTATTTCTGTGAAACGAGATATACAATGACGATAGGAACAATATCAATCATTATTGATGCCATCATAGCTCCCATATCTACATGCCCGAAGCTTCCTCTGAATCTCTGGATAACCATTGGAATTGTATTGTATTTGTTAGTATCTAGTACCAACTGAGGTAAAAGATAATCGTTCCATACCCACATAAGTTCCAGGATCGCAGTAGATATGATGGTAGGTTTCAAAACAGGAAACAGAACCTTGAAATATGTCTGGAGGGGATTACACCCATCAATAAGCGCTGCCTCCTCGATCTCTATTGGAACCGATTTCACAAAGCCGGTAAACATAAAAACTGCAAGTCCTGCACCAAATCCCAGGTAAATTACACATATATTAAACGGATTATCCAAATGCAATGTGTCTGCCGTTTTTGATAAGGTAAACATAACCATCTGGAACGGAACCACCATTGAGAATATGCATAAATAATAAAATATCTTGGTGAATTTATTATTTACTCTTACAATAAACCATCCTGCCATTGAGCAGCATAGGATTATCAAAATAACTGACGTAACGGATACAATAAGCGAATATCCAAATGCCTGAAGCATTCCCTGCTTGTTGATAGCCTCCATATAATGCTCTAATCCCACAAATGTCTTTGCAGTAGGAATTTCAAGGACATGGGATGTTCCGGTATATGTCTCTGCTTTGAATGAATTGTTCAATACCAGAACAACAGGAAATATCCAGAACAGCGAAATAATAGTAAATGCAATAGTAGCAATAATCCCTAGGAATTTTTTCTTTTTATCCATTAGTACTGTATCTCCTTTCTGGATGTGATCTTAAGCTGTATAAGTGCGATAACTAGAACTACCAGGAAGAAAACAACTGCTTTGGCCTGTCCAAGGCCCATCCATAACTGTCCGGATCTGCCATAGTAGGTATTATATATGTTTAGTGCCAGAAGTTCTGTCATCTTTTGAGGTTCCCCGCCTGTAAGTGCCAGGTTCTGGTCGAACAATTTGAATCCATTAGTAAGTGTAAGAAATGTACATATTGTAATGCTTGGCATGATCATTGGAAGTTTTATCTTGAAAAGGATCTGAAGTGGAGTACCTCCATCTATCTCTGCAGCTTCTATCAGATCTGCCGGTACATTATTGATACCTGCGATATAGATTATCATCATATATCCGATCTGCTGCCACAACAAAAGTGTTGTAAGTCCCCAGAATCCTGCTATTCCACTGGTTCTAAGTGTAAGATTGGTACCAAATGAGATTAGAAGTCCGTTTACAAGTGTGTTCCAAATATATCCAAGTACGATTCCTCCGATAAGATTAGGCAGGAAAAATACAGTCCTAAAGGTGTTAGTTCCATGAAACTTTTTGGTAAGTGCCAAAGCAACTATAAACCCAAATATATTTATAAGTACCGTTGATAGTATTGCAAACAGGACGGTCAGCCAAAAAGCATGACCAAAGTTCTGGTTGAACACCGGATCAAGTAATTTTCTATAGTTGTCAAGTCCAACAAACCTTACATTTTGAACTGTGGTAAATCGACAGAATGACAAGCCTATTCCCCATAAAAAAGGCCATAAGAATCCAATTACAAATGCTGCAAATGTTGGTAACACGAAAAGTGGCCACCATTTTTTTAGAGATTTTCCGATCATATTTTTCCCTTCCTGTGTATCTTATTGCAGGAGTATAGTACTGATAAATGCTTTTTTATTTTTATAAAAATTACATATTGAAACAATTACATTATAACCATATTTGACTCTTCTTTACATAGCCTAACAGGTTTTATAAAAAGGAGGGGGGCGAATCGCTCCGCCCCCACCAAAAAATATTATTTCACGTGATGGCTATTCGAATTACTGAGCTGCTGCGAGCTTTTTCTCTGCAGCCCAATTGTCAACGAATGCAGCCTTAACGTCATCCCATGTTCCTGTCTTGGCAGCATATCCTGTAAGTGCTGAACCAAGTGTATTCTTCCATTCCTCAGAAGGCATTGTTGTGAAATTCCATGAAATAGGTGTCATGCCAGCCTTGGTAAGAGCTGCATCCTGCTGTACGAATACGTTAGAAGATTTCTTTGCTGTATCAAACGGAATTGTGAATCCCATATCCTCTGACATAGACTTGGTTCCTTCATCAGAAGTTACACACCAATTCATGAAATCAAGTGTAGCCTTGATATCAGCCTTGGAAGCTTTTTTATTAACGCACCAGAAATTCTCTGTTCCGGTTGCAAGTCCCTCTTTGGCATCATCAACACCAAAGTAAATAGGGATCATCTGGATCTGATCATCAGAATATTTCTTGGAAAGATTTCCATATTCCCATGAACCATTCTGATAGAATACTGCTTCTCCATTTAAGAATTCTGCTTCTGAATCATCACCTGTCTTGGTTGAAAGTTCTGCAGGATTACAAGTGGAATCTGTAATATACATATCAAATACATTCTTGTAGTTATCAAGATATTTTCCCTTGATTGCCTTGGTGTCATTCTCTTTTGCATCCTTGTACTCATAGTAGATAGGAAGGTTAGCAAGATGTGTCTTGAATCTCCAATCAGATGAAGAATCCATACCTGCTGATGTGAATGCTCCCTTTACTCCCAGCTCTGCTTTTCTAGCCTGGATATCATCAGCGATCTTCTTCAAGCTGTCGAAGCTTTTGATATCGTCGATCTTATATCCTGCTTTTTCCAGAAGAGTCTTATTTGTAATTATTCCGTAGGACTCTATTACATATGCGATTCCGTCTACAGCTTTTCCATTCTTAAGTGCGAATGAATCATTGGTAAGATGTTTATATATATCAGAATCCTTCATGTCATAGCAATAATCTTTCCAGTTTGCCATACCCACCGGACCATTGACCTGGAAAAGTGATGGTGCTTCAGATTTTGCCATCTCAGATGTAAGAGTTGACTCATATTCACCTGATGCTGCTGTTTTAACTGTTACCTTAACACCGGTTTCCTTGGTGTATTTCTTAGCAAGACTCTGCCACTGTTTATCCTGCTCTGGTTTGAAGTTAAGATAATACACTTTGCCATTGCCGCTCTTGCTCGTATCACTAGAGTTGCTATTTGTCGATTTTGAACCACAACCTGCGAACATCGTTGCAGCCATAGCTCCTGTAAGTAATAGGCTTAATACCTGTTTTTTCATAAATGTTCCCCTCCTTTTTGGAAACTTTCCCTTTAACGATAATGTAAGCCTAATACTTTTTGGAAACGTTTTCAATAATTTTTGACATTTTCGTCGAATTGCTTAAAATTCTATGACAGTTTTTGTGCATTATTAAATTTTATGAGCTATTATCTATTTTCCAACTCATTTATCCATAACCATTAAATCGCATTACATCATAAACTTATTCACATAAGCTTCTCTGTTTTACAATCCATAGTAAGCCTGCGGGAAACTATTGTCTACATCACACAGCTATTCTTGCTATCTCTATCATCATCGCCTTTTACATAATTGGCACGAAACGAGGCATTGATCTCAGCAAGCTCACGCTTGCCATATATATAGTCATCATAGATATCTGCCAATCCGCTTGAGCTGCCCTCGCACTCACCATCCACAATTCCTAATGAGTCAGAAACAATCTTCGCTCTTTCTATTTCCGTTGTATCTTTTATCAATAGACTTTTCATTATTTTTTCTCCTGTTCCCTTTCTACGATTTTTATTTCCAGATCAGGTTCAACAAACTGCTATATAAAACTAAATATATAACACTAATTCTTATGGCAAATCTTTAAATCTAATCTTCAACTCATATTTTTAAAACAGATCTTCAAATCAATTTTCTAAAACAGATCCAATGAATTATCAAGATATATTTTCTCTCTTACCTGCAGCTGGTATTCCAGCTTTGTCATGTAATATAACAGAAATTCCAAAATCATCGCACTTCCTAGGCTTCTTCCTTCGATTTTAAAATTGGAAAATCCCATAGGCAAGTATACATCTCTTATATCATCGATTCCTATAAATCCAGGACTCTTCATCGCTTTTGAAAAAACATAACCTTCGTTTGCATCCATAGAATGGCATATGTGCTCATAGCCTTCCCCTTCTCCCAATACATTTCGGCTGACACTTTCATAACAGGACTTTCTGTCATTGCATCCAAACCAGCAACACTCATTACATAAGAATTCTACCTTAGATCTTTCTGCATCTGAAAGTAATCCTAACTTTTCGAATTCCTTATTTAATCGAAAATCAGCCACTACATATGCGAATTCCTCACGGTTCAACTCCTTTTCAAATATTTTAAAATCAGTAATAACTTTTGTTGTGGTTGAAACAAAGTAAAATCCCGGGTAATTCTCCTCTATATATCTAAGCAGTAAGTCCGAATAAACGATTATCCCATTCTTTGCTGTTGTTTCGTTCGATACTATTGTCCTGTTATCTTTTATCATAATATTCTTAGTATCTGAATCATCACTTGGCGAATTTCTAAACAGATCACATATCTCATTGCACTCTCTATCTACGAAGTGCTCCTCCCTGAGTAAAGAGTTGCTAAAAGTCAGTCGCGCCGAAATATTAAATTTTTTCATTAACGAAAGCACTTCCATTGAGGCACTTTCTCCGTATCCCACACGACCTCCGCCCCACAGTGCATCCCCAGGCGCCCCATAAATAGACCCAATATCACACCAATCATAGAAATATTCCCGATGTTCATAAAATAATGGGAGAAAAATCTTGTATAGCTCATAAAATTCGAATAATCCCGGAAGGTGAAAATGCGCTATTCTTTTTTTTGAACTTTTCATCTGCCTTCTCCCTGCATTCTTTCCTAAACAGCCTTATCGATCCGATTCTTAAGGGTATTCAAAACCAGTTTTTTATTTGCGCTCCACTTAGGCTCTATCAATAGGTTCTTGGGACCATCACCTGTTATTCTGTGAACCACTACACCTTCCGGAATGATCCCGAGACATTTAATCACAGTATCTGCATATTCCTCGAGCGATGGAATATAAAAATGCTCTTTTAAATACTCTTCGCCAATTTTTGTACCTTTTAGCACTTGAAGCCCCTGAAGCTTGATCCCGTCCAACCTCGGAGACAGATCCGCCAGATACTTAATTGTTTCCAGTATTTCGTCTTCTCCCTCTCCGGGAAGATACAAAATCGTATGGACTATGACGGTTAATCCTGCTGCCTTTAGCTTCTGATATGATTTTTCAAAAACATCCAATGCATATCCACGGTTGATCCGAATAGCAGTTTCCTCATGAATCGTCTGCAGCCCCAGCTCCACCCATACAGGCTTGATACTATTCAATTCCTTCAGCATATCTATTATCTCATCCGAGAGACAGTCCGGCCTCGTTCCGATCGAAAGGATAACCACCTGCTCTTCATTTATCGCTTCTTTGTATAAGCATTTCAGTCTCTCAACATCACCATAGGTATTGGTATATGATTGAAAGTACGCAATATATCGTCTATTTTTGAGAGGGATATTATTAGAAATCTTTTTATCCACCTTTTCTCTGGCAATATTGATCTGATCTCTTACCGCTAGAAATGGCGCCGCATATTCGCCCGAGCCTCCCTCTGAACAAAACGTACATCCGCCTAGGCTGATCGTACCATCCCTATTTGGGCAGGTACAACCGCTCTGAAGCGATAGCTTATACACTTTGGTTTTGTATGTATTTTTAAGATAGTCAGAAACTGAAAGATATTTCATGTAAACTTACCTTATCTATTTTTTAATTTAAAATGCGCTTACATACATACTTATTTTATGTATATGCCATTTTTAATCAAACTGCATGCTTATCGATACTTCTTATTCTATCACAATTCCTTCTGTTGCCGATATTCTATTACATAGTCTTATTATATAAAAATACCCTCCTCACTGGTCTGTCCAGTGAAGAGGGTAAATATCAAACCTCTAGAATTATTGAATGGTTATAAATTTAATTCATTCATTATTTTCTTTTTCAGTATAAGACTCTGACACTTTAAACACAGCTAACAATTCGTTCAGCTGTCTTGCTATTCCATTTAAGTCATTGGAATACCCTTCAATCGAAGCAACTGTGGTGTTGACCTGAGTCATCGTCGCCGATGTCTCTTCTGAACTAGCTGCATTTTCTTCAGAAATAGCTGACAACGAACTCATCGTGTCTGAGAGATCACCACAAAGCAATTTCGTAGCTTCGCATGCTTCCTTTGCCTTTTCAAACATTTCACTGACATCATCAGCGATTACGATCATATCGAGCGCTGCACCCTTGGTCTCATTACTGATATCCAGCTGTTCCAAAATAGATGCTTTCAATTCCTCAACTGTTGCGATAGTTGTGTCAGAATTTTGAGAAAGACCCTGCATTATCTCACCTATCTTTTTGGCAGATTCTGCAGACTCAACTGACAGCTTTTGGATCTCAGTAGCAACAACTGCAAACCCTTTTCCGGCTTCACCGGCTCTTGCTGCCTCTATTGAAGCATTAAGCGACAATAGGCTTGTCTGTTCGCTGATCTCATTAATTGCACTTACTGCAGCTACAACATCACTGACAGAATTACCCATTAGCTGAATGTTATCTGACACATCGTCAAGAGATTTATGCGTATTGTCCATTGCCTCAGACAACTTGTTAAAATTACTCTTCATATTTTCAGAAGACACAGCCATCTTTTTAGCGCCTTCATCTGCCGAATTAACTGAAATGGTAAGATCGTCAACATTGTCAACAATTGTACCAATTGCTTCCACACCTTTTTGAACAGAGCCAGCCTGAGAAGTAGCTCCCTCTGCGATTTCTTCCACCGCATTGGTTATTCCGTCACTATTTTTCTTCGTCTCTTGTGCAGATGTCGAGAGATGAGCTGCGGAATCATCAACCTCAATTGCCGTATGTTGCGCTAACCCCAGCATCTTTTCAACGCTGACACGCATACCCTCGACGGATCTCATCATAGTTCCAAAATCATCACGTCTCGCCGCGGCTTCCTTATCGATACCAATAGAAAAATCTCCCTCTTTCATGTGGTTCAACCATTTCATCGTAGCTTGAAGAGGTCGCACTATACTTCTCTGTACTGCAACAAGATACAATTCTTCTATTGCAATAATGATAACAATTACAATCAGAATAATATATGTAACCTGTCTAACTGTTTTCGTCATCAAAGTGTTTTTTTCATTTATATCCTTTTGAATATAATCTGTATAATTGCCGGTTCCTATTACCCACTGAAATGGTTCATAAGCTTTGGTATATGCACGCTTTGGAGAAGGTTTCGTCTCATTTTCCTTTGGAAAATAATAATTGGAAAAATACCCACTCTTCACATTCTTTTTGGCACCTTTAATAAAGTCAGCAACCATTTTAAATCCATTTGCATCTGCGGTATCAAGACGGTTAGTTCCCTCCTTGTCACCTCCTAGCAAAACAACATTGGTGCCTTCATAATTATCTACCCAGAAATAGCCAGTATCACTATATCTGAGTGCCCTTATCTCGGCGGCGCACTGCTTCATGCCTTCATCTTTAGTCAACTCACCGGCTTCGATTCTTTTATTATAAGTTTCGCAAAGGGAAACAACACTTTCGACCTGTTGCTTGATATTAGTGTCATACTCAGTACTGATACTGGTCTTGATCATATCAAGTGATTGGGACTTTAGATTATTAACAATGATTAGAGTAGCAGCTCCCAAAGAAATTAAAATTGCTATTGTAATAACAAAAAGAATCCTAAACTTTGTCTTAACCTTTATATTATTCATTCATTCACCAACCTTTTCTAAAATTGTATAGCTTATTTAGATTTTATCAGTGAATTGTATGCAAGTCAACTTCACATTTCGTCTTTCTATTATCTGATTATAAAACGGTTACCATTCTTTTATTTATCATTTTTACGAATACTTTCCTCGAGTATTTCGCCTGCATAGCTTATGGAATTCTTAACCGCACCATCGGAAAATGGATTAGTAACGTTAGCGTATTTAAGTGTCTCGAGATATGACATACTTCCACCGACTTTGCAGAGTTTCATATAGTCACGCCATGCTTTGGAATGATCCTGAGCATCTTTTTTCTTGAACTCCATTGCTCCCATTGTTGTGAGACAATAATTAATATAATACATAGGATATAGGAAAATATGGATCTTGTGGTACCACCATCCACCACGCTCCATAAAATCATTATTATCATACTTTCTCCAAGGCATATATTTTTTCTCTAGCTTATGCCACTCCATAGTTCTCTCTTTTGGAGTGAGCTTGGGATTCTTGTAGCAGATATGTTGAAATTCATCTACAGCTGTCCCAAAAGGAACAAATGTAACTGCCTCCTGAAGATGCTGGAAGCGATACTTATCCGCCTGCTCACCAAAGAACCAATCAGCATATCTGTATGCAAACTGTTCCATTGACATGGAGTGGATCTCAGCAATATCTGTGCTCTCCATATAATATCCAAAAATAGGCTGGTTTCTCATCGCTTCATAGCCTGCAAATGCATGTCCAAGCTCATGAGACAGCACCTGCATGTCAGAAATCGTGTGATTAAAGCATGAAAATACAAATGGAGCCAATCTATCGGGAAGAATCGTCATGTATCCGGTACTGGCTTTTTTAGGTCTGTTTTTTAGATCCAGTAGCTTATGCTCCATCATAAAGTCAACAAATTCGCCTGTTTCAGGACTTATGTCATGATACATCTTCTGAGCCTTGGCCATCATATAATCATCATCACCTGCAGGGGTAGCATTGCCATCCGGAAAAACCATCTTCTCATCATATGAATACAGTTCATCTACTCCCAGTCTCTTCTTCTGTGCTTCATAGAGATCGTTGCATAACGGAACAATATTTTCTACAACCTGTTCTCTAAATCTTTCAACCTCTTTTTCGCCGTAATCGGTTCTGCCCTGATTCATATAACCTAACGGAATAAAATTATCATATCCAAGGTTTCTTCCTTGCTCATTTCTATTTTCTATCAGTTCATTCCATATCTCTTCAAATCTCTTTTCATTTGATGAGAAAAACTCTGAATAAGCCTCAAATGCGCCTTTTCTGACACTTCTATCCTCATTTTCGAGATATTTTTCAATTCCATACAGATTTAATTTTTTGCCATCAAAATCTATTTCTGCCGATGCCATGATCTTCTGATATTCATCACAGAGCTCAGCCTCTCTCTGCTGAAGAGGAATATTGGCCTCACAGAACGATTTCTTGGATAATTCTATCGCTGTAAATAGCTGTTTGCCATATTTTTCTTCCAATTTATCTTTGTATGGGGATGCCAGAAGTGCATCATTATAATCCATAATATAGGGCATGATCGTAGGATATTCCTGCTCTATAAAATGATTCTCTTCGTCATAGTATTTGTCTGAGGTGTCGATGGTATGTCTGATGCTGGCAATCGTACATGCTGAATCATATATACTTATCAGACTGTCTCCATCTGCATAAACCTGCAAAAGTTCTTCGAAGCTCTCAGCTTCCTTGACTCTTTTGGTAAGTTTCATGATCTTATTTTTAATTTCCTCTGTATCCGGTCTCTTATATTCCAACTCCGGAAATGTCCATTTCTCTGTCATAATCTTTTTCCCTTCATTTTATGATAGGTCGTTACCCTCTCAGTATATCAGTAATCAGATTTGGGACAAGTACTATCATGCCTCATATACTACTCTATTTTCGTTTCCCGGTATTACTATAAATATTACAGCTGAAATAAACGTTGTTATTCCTAGAATCAGTGCCACCAACCTATATGGCAGTATTGAGCCCAGTGCTCCTGCAATAAATTGAAATGCAATTCCTCCGACTGAAAAAATAACATCAAATATTGCTTTCACTCTTGCCCTTATATCATTAGGCAAATATGAATATATGGCACATTCTCGTATTGTTGCACTTCCACATCCAAGCCCTCCACATATAAATCTATTTGCCAGCATAAGTGGAAACGGAAGAAAAAGAAGTATCGCATCCATAAAATCATAAGTCAGATATACGATTTTGGTAAATCCAAACCGCTTTTTTCGCTTTATTTCCGCATTGTAATGAATTGAACCGCTTATGACTCTTCCTATCATCTCAGCACTTTTCAAAAATCCAAGCATTGAAACCGTAAGCCAAGGTTGCGTCTGATAGTATGCCTGAGTAATTAAATTGACACCCTCTGTTGCACCACTTGTAATACTCATATAGGTGTAAATGTTTCTGATACCTTTTTCTTTTTTTAGATAATGAAAACCTGCCTTTATATCTTCTATATATTGCAAAAAATTATATATATCTTTTGCACTGATATTTATTTTTGTTATGCATGACTCCAAAATCACCGATACCATTGTCAGCGCTGCAACAAATAAAAAAATATATCCAATAGAAGTCTTGCCATAAGCAAAAGTCACGATAGGCGAAACGATTATAGTTACAAGTGGATATATAGTTACACTGACTGCATAGCCCTGCTGTTCTGAGCCCTTCTCGATTAGATCAGGATACCAGGATGAATATGCTAATTGATAAATAATAGAATTTGTAGCAACAACGAGAATAAATATAATATATAAAGCATAATTAAATCTGTGGTTTAATGTCCAAAATCCCATTCCTGAATATATGAAAACCATAAAAATGTCTAGACTAATGATCCATATCTTTTTGTTGCCCCTATCTATAAATGGTGCAATGATCACCGGAAGTATAATATCCGGCAACATGCCACATATCATTATTAATGCTGACAAAAACGTTGACTTGGTCTCATCAAAAACTAGCAAGCTGATGGGAAGGTTCATTGCCTCACCACCTATTGCCGATAATATCGTTGCCACTGTAATACAGGAAAAATCCTTTGTCCAAAGTTTATTATTTTTATCCTTTTTTATCACTTAGCTATCCTCCTATTAATTGATAGCATAAGTGTATGTCTCATTTAAGCCTGTGTATATCCCTATTTATTGGGAATTTTGTTCTATTTTTATGTGTTTAAATATCCGTTAATTATCTATTTGTGGAAATAGTATGTTGAAATTCATATGCTTTTTTATATTGTCTCTGGCTGATATAAGTTTCTGTTATTACCTCATGGTAAAAAAACAGATATCCAAAATGACCATCTTTTTCTATTTTTTTAATCAGTTTTTCAAGTAGAATCATGTAATCCTGGCTCAGTTTAAAATCCTTCTCACATTCCCAAACTGCTTCATTATACATCAGATATTCTAGTGTATCTTTACCGGAATTATTAAGTATATATTTTTTCATTCTTCCAAGAAATATTGTTGCCTTATCGACTTCACCATTTCGAATATAAGCAATTGCTATTTTGTGATTTGTTAAAAAGCTAGTTCCGTCCTGGGCTTTATCAGACTTCAACAAATTCTCCAGAGCCTGATCATATTTCTTTAATGTAATGTATGTAGCTCCGATATTATAATATATATCCGTTATCATCTCGGCCCATTCAGTATTCTGTAATAGATGTATGGCGCGCATATAATTAACCAGCATCATCTCTTCCATGTCCACACATGCATATGCCGTACCATTAATTGCATAATAATCGGCCAGCATTTTGGTATTTCCCTCTTCAAGTGCCAATGACACTATTCTATTTTCCAGTTGGTGGATCTTGGAATATTCGCTGGTCATTATATAGAGCTCGCAAAGCTTGTTAAAAGAAAATGAGCTATTTATAACATTACAAGCTTCCTCATAGGCAAGAACCTTATCCGAAATGTCATCATATCTATCCAAATCATTGATCTGATAATATGCTTTCTGTACTGGAGCCATATTATTTTTCAGATGAGAAAGCACATCAAAAACATCCTGTCCACAAACTCCTTTTATTATCAGCCAGTCAATTGCAAGCTCACTAGCAGAAAGCTCTTTATCATATAGGCATAGCTCTGAATATAGTTTCTCACTGTCAAGGTTGTATTCCATTTCAAAATAAAAATATTTTATCTTCTTTTTCAGATTTTTATATAGTTCGCTATATCCTATATATTCAATATCCAATCGCTTATACAGCTTCGCCAGTATATTTTCATCTGGTTTTACTGTTCCATTCTCGATCTTACTAAGATATGATGGCACACAAATTCCATAGCAAACATCTTTTTGACTTCTGCCACTTTGTATTCTTTCGTTTTTAAGTATGGCTCCGATAAGAGGTTTCGTATCACTCATAATCCTTAACTCTTGGCTTTCTTTTGATATATTTTCCAACAAATCCGTTTATTATTACCATTAAAATTTAAGATCAAATTTAGGAAAAGAAATATCGTTATCTGATATAAACATAATCATGTAAATTGGCAGATAATGAATATTATTTTCAAAAACTGAACCATTATTTACAGCAGCATCCCTTTGAACAATTTTTAGTTTTGTAGATTTGCCATACATTGTAGTCAGTAACCCTATGTCTGATAAAAACAATTTAAAAAGAGAGCTTTTCTCATTCATTTTCAAAGGTACTGTAGGTTCTGTGGTATTGATTGTAGGTAAAGCAACTCCAGATTTCCATAACCATATAGAATTATCTACATTGTACTGTCGTTTTGTTGTTTTTCCAACCATATTATACTGTCGTTTTGTTGTTTTTCCAATCATATGATACTGTTGTTTTTCCTAAATAAAATGCAAAAATCATAAAAATTTGTATATAAAAACACCCACTTTACTGGTTTATCCAATAAAGTGGGCACATATAAGTTTAGTATATGTCATCATATACTTTATATTATTTTAAAAATTTCCAAGCAATTGTTTAACCATTAATATAATTTCTATTTTTCATCCACGACCTGGAATATATAGAACTTTAGATAATATGAGTTTTCATCCCCATTTATCAGAATCGGATGATCCGGTGCCTGCGTTGAGAACAGGACCTGTCTGATCCTCTTTTTTGCACCCTTCGCAGCTTCCCTCATCATTTTCTCGAATAGTTCCTGAGTCATAAAATGTGAGCAGGAACATGTAGCCATATACCCTCCATTTCTCACCAGTCCCAGACCCCTGATGTTGATCTGCCTATAGCCATTCACTGCCTTCTTGGTAGCTTCTTTTGATTTTGTAAATGCAGGAGGATCCAATATAACGAAATCATACTGCGCTTTGTCTTCTATCTGCTTCGGAAGCTCTTCGAATACATCTGCTGTCCTAAAAGATACCCTATCTGACAGACCATTATCCTCTGCATTTTTTGTTGCCTCTGATACCGCAAACTCTGATATATCGAGACCCAGCACAGAATCAGCTCCACCAAGCCCTGCATTCAGCGCGAATGTACCCATGTGCGTAAAACAGTCCAGAACTCTGACCGTTTCTCCATCCGATTTCATTCTCTTTATCATTTCCTGTACATAGCTTCTGTTTATCTTCTGATCCAGGAAAAATCCGGTTTTCTGTCCATTTTCCACGTCAACCGTATAATGTATACCATTCTCTATGATCGTAACGATCGGAGTCAGATCTTCACAACCTTCTCTTTTCCAGAACCATCCAGTTTTAGGCAATAGTCCTTCCTTTTTACGAACTCCGGCATCTGAACGCTCAAATATTCCATTGATGATCACTCCGTCTTCTTCCATATCTTTAACCAAGCCCATCAAGATCGGTTCCTTGATCTTATCCATTCCAAGCGCCAGACATTCAAATACCAATATGTCCTCATATTTATCTACTGTAAGTCCCGGCAGATAATCGGCTTCGCCAAAAATAACACGGCAGGAAGAAGTATCAATTACCGCTTTACGATAATCCCACGCTTCTTTTGCCCGAAGGGCTAAAAAATCATCATCTATAGGTTCTTGTCTATAACGACTGAGCATTCTGACTCTGATCTTGGAATTAAAATTGATAAATCCATAACCCAGGAAATATCCATCAAAATCCTCTACGATTATAATATCTCCATTTTCGATCTCTCCAATTGTTCCAGATACTTCATTATCAAATACCCAAGCTCCACCTGATTTTAAAGAGCGTCCTTCACCTTTTTTTAAGATTACCTTTTTTTCTTCCATACTTCCTCTTTTAACTGGTTATAATAATTTTTCTATTAATATTATAATTCTAAATATTGATTTTACAGCAGCCTTGAACTGCATCATTTATTTCATACATTTCAATGATCATTATAACAGAAAAGGGAGCAGTTCGTTTGATGATGTGAACTGTTCCCTTTAAATCTTTATACCAGATACTCGGATATAGATTAAATTTTTTGATTTGATTTATGCGTTAATTACGGTATATCCATTCTCTTCGAATCTGCTGATAACCTTGGCCACTTCAAAATCATGATTTCCCATTGCCATAGGAACTGTAATTTCCTTGGTCATAGGGTTACTGACTACGCAATTTCTCATCTCTCCAAATCCAAGAGTCTCCATTATATCCAGGAAATCCGGAACTGAATTAGCCAGTTCATAAACTGTTTTACTAAAATCGATTGTTTTATCCATATTGAACCTCCATATTCTTGACGTTTTGTATTCATGCTACTATAATCCAGATTGTATTTATGTTGTTATAACAACATTTAAATAATTTTTTGGAGATCCATATGGAGGTTTATATGGAAAGAATCAAGTCCCAGCTTTTTACCAATTTTACCGATGAAGAATACAATAGCATGATGGAATGTCGATGCATGACCAGCACTTGTTTTCAAAAGGGCGAAGTTATTTTTCATATGGGTGAGATAATCCACCGACTGGGTATCGTGATATCAGGCAGTGTCAATATTGAAAATATCGATGTATGGGGCAATAAGAGCATCCTCTCCCATCTCGGATCCGGACAGATATTCGGTGAAACATATGCTATTACAAAAGAACCTCTTCTGGTAGATGCCGTTGCTGCAGAGAACTGCAAAATATTCTTTATGAGTTCTACTGCTATTTATTGTGGCAAGCCACAGGCTGCAGGTTGGCACGAAAAGTTTATCTATAATCTGCTTATGATCTCTTCTCAGAAACACTTAGCTATTTCTACCAGATCATTTCAAATATCATTAAAAAAGATACGACCCAGGATCGAGTCGTATCTCTCTAATATGGCTACAAATAAAAAATCCAATGAATTTGACATTCCCTTTAATAGGCAGGAACTGGCCGAATACCTTAATCTGGACAGAAGCGCACTTTCAAAAGAGCTTATGCATATGAAGGCCGAGGGCCTTATAGATTATCATAAGAACCATTTTGTACTTTTTAATTCATAAATGTACTGACCAACCCATTTATGTAATTACTAGCCCATAAATGTACCGATCATATTACATCAGGATGTTTTATAAGCATTATTTATTAAGTATTTCTGCTGCTTCGCTTCCCAGCATTCCTTCTTTGACACCTTTTTCAGCTGCTGCCATCGTCATTCCCTTGATGGGGTTATATAGAACTTGGGTGAAATCAGAACCGCTCAGCATAACTGCTGCATCTCCAAAGTTTTCTGCTGCCTCCAGATTCAGGTATCCACACATCAGATAACCTTTTTTACATACAATGGTTATCATGTTGGGATGACCTTCTCCGCCGGGAGCTTTAACCATGATTCCCTCGGCTTCACTGTTTTTTAAAGTTAGAGTTTCTGTGATTACCATAATTTTACCCCCTTTTTGGTTTTGACAGGATGTCAAAAATATAAGTACTGCGACTATATAATTACAGACTCGTTCTTACAATTTTGGGTCTGTATCCTGATTTATCCAGAGCATTCAATATTTCTTTCTTGTGCTCTGTTCCAAATGCTTCCAGTGTAATCCTAAGTTCCACAGCATCATTTCTATTGGTTGTTACGAACTGATTATGCTCAAGCTTTATTACGTTGCCCTTACTCTTGGCAATTGTCCCTGCAACTTCTGCCAATTCTCCAGGTTTATCAGGCAAAAGAACGGATACCGTAAATATCCTGTCACGAAATATCAGTCCTTGCTGAACCACTGACGACATCGTTATGATGTCCATATTGCCACCACTCATTACTGCCACAACATTTTTATCTTTTTCACTTAGATGAGAAAGTGCTGCAACGGTCAATAATCCTGAGTTTTCCACTATCATCTTGTGATTTTCCACCATGTCCAAAAATGAAACTATGATCTCATCATCATCAATTGCAATTATCTCATCTATGTTCTTCTGAATATATGGGAATATCTTTACTCCCGGTGTTTTAACTGCTGTTCCATCAGCGATGGTATTGACGGTTGGAACTGTAACTACCTTACCTTTTTCCAGCGATTCCCTCATACACGCGGCACCACTAGGCTCAACTCCAATTACCTTGATCTTGGGATTTAATAGTTTTGCCAGTGTAGATACTCCTGTCGCCAATCCACCTCCGCCAATCGGAACCAAAATAATATCTACCATCGGGAGATCCTTAAAAATCTCCATCGCTATGGTTCCCTGTCCGGTTGCAACAGTTAAATCATCAAAGGGATGGATAAATGTATATCCATTTTCTTTTGCGAGTCTGATAGCCTCTTCATAGGCCTCATCGTAGACATCCCCTGCCAACACCACCTCTGCGCCATAGCTCTTGGTCCTATTAACCTTGATAAGCGGCGTAGTCGTAGGCATAACAATTGTTGCCTTGCATCCAAATTTTTTGGCAGCAAATGCGACTCCCTGAGCGTGGTTGCCTGCCGATGCAGTTATCAGACCTCTTTGTCTCTCTTCTTCTGTAAGCTTGGAAATCTTGTAGTAAGCTCCTCGAACTTTGTATGCTCCAGTAACCTGTAGATTCTCCGGCTTTAGATATACATTGTTTCCTGTTTTTTCTGACAGAAACTCGCTATGTACAAGCTTGGTCTCTGTTGTGACCTCTGAGACGATTTTGCAGGCCTCATCAAAATCTTTTTTTGTAAGCATCTTTTTCTTTTCCTTTTGTATATTCCTTTTGTCTTTTTCTTTTCCTGGTACATTTTTCCTATGATGTGATCGCCAACAAAACTATCTTCTATAGCTAACATCATATCTGGAGTTTATCACTTATTTTGGCGAATTACTACGCCGCTGTCTATTATCTATTTGTTCTCTGCCTCTCCAAGCATTCCATTGCCTCATCCACATACTTCATGGCATTTATCTTAAAGTGCTCTTCCATTTCCGGCGAAACCTGTTTAATGATCTTACCCGGGACACCCATAACCACAGAATTGTCAGGGATGTTTGCATTCTCAGTGACCAGTGCTCCAGCTCCGATCACACAGTTTTTTCCAACAATAGCACCATTCATTATGGTTGCATGCATACCCACAAGTGTATTGTCTCCAACCTTACATCCATGGACTATGGCGCCATGCCCTACCGTTACATATTTTCCGATTTCAACCGGCTTACCCTGGTCTTCATGTACCACACAATTATCCTGGATATTGGAGCCTTCACCAATTGTAATGGTATCCCTGTCCCCTCTTATCACTGCGTTGTACCAAACACTACATTTCTCTGCAATCGTTACCTTACCCATTATTACTGCTGTTGGCGCTATATACGCCTCTGGACTGACTATTACGCTCATATAGTTCCTCCTTCCATTACCTTATTTCAAAATCTGCATTTATATTTTCTATATTACTTTTGCACTGTATTTATACTGTAATACATTTAAGTTATGCCGCTTCTTGATTTTTGCTTATTGATTTTTGCTTATTGATTTTCTGCTTTGCGTTCATCATTTTCTATGATTTTCTGCGTATATATGTGATGCTGCAACGGCCTGTCCTAAGCTTATCCCTCCATCATTAGGTGGAATGAGCGAATGGACTATTACCTTATAACCTGACTTTCGCATTCTATCTCTGGTAAGCCTCATCAGTAGTTTGTTTTGAAATACCCCGCCTGTTAGTGCCACTGTCTTAATCGATAAAATCTCCTGAAACATCAGAATTGCCTCTTTATTTAGGTAATCTCTAAATTCTTCTGCCAATTTCTCTACAAACTTTCTCGGAGCTGATTCCACCGAATGCCTCACCATGTCCGAAAGTATATCATGGAAAAAATAGCTGAGCATTTCTTTTCCGGCAAAGGACTGACCACACTTTATCGCCTCAATTGCTATGAACTCCATTAAAATATCCGTATGTATTATTTCTCGTTTCATCGGATCATCTACATAATCTGCATTTTCTTTCATCAGACGTTTTATAATTTCAATGCTCTTAACAGATATTCCCTTCTCAATCGTATCGTTTCTAAGGCTCACCATTGTCACATAGAATCGCCTCCACTCTGACAAAAGTGCCTCATAATTGGCATGTAGCTGTCCTGTACTCGCTCCGCTCTCGTTGTCTTTATTATTACTATTTTCAGCGTCTAAATCCTCTTGATCCAGCTTATTCTCAAATCTCTCTGCCGCATACATAAGCGATGTTGCTGCGTCACCCTCGAATTCCGATTCTCTTCTGATCCCAAGAATTGCACTTACCGCATCGAATATCCTGCCAGCGCTTGTAGATATAACTGTATTTAATCCGGCATTTTTCGAAGCTTCCATCACTTCATATTCTTTTTCACTACAAAGTCCGAGCTTCGTAGCAAACACTTTTCCATCAGGGATACATTGCTCTGAATTATCAGCAAATACATCCTCCTCTGTAGAAACATCTGGATCAACCAGGATAGCTGGGATCCTTACAGTACTTCCTACTGCTGATATCTCCTCTTCCATATCCATAAAAACAGATGCTGCGATTCGCCATCCTTCTCTTGCCGACGAATCTCCTCCTACCTGTGCAAATGGAGCGATCGATCCTATCCTGTCATAGCTAGAATATGTAGCATATATTATTTCTCCGCCCCATATCGTTCCATCATCACCGTATCCTGTTCCATCAAATGAAACTCCTATCACCGGTCCCGGATCACCATTTTCTGCCATACATGAAACCACATGACAATAATGATGCTGAAGTTTAAGAAGCGGTATTTCCATTTCCTCCGCCAGTTTCTCTGCGAATTCCACCGAGCTATATCTAGGATGCTTATCACATACGATAATATCCGGATGTGTCTCAAATAAAGTCAACATACGAGATACGGAATCCTGTAAAGCATCGATGCTTCTCATATCTCCCAGATCCCCGATATGCGCCGATGGATAATACAGATTACCACGGCTCACCGTTACAGTATCTTTTAATTCTGACCCAATTGCCAACACATTAATATCCGACTCTTCTGAGAGCATAACAGGGAGCGGAGCATAGCCCCTGGATCGTCTGATCATATATGGTTTATCCTCTACAAGCTCCAATACTGAATCGTCAGCTCTGGTGAGAATGTCCCTATCATTAGACAATATGATATCTGATAGGGAGCGAAGTTCCTCTATTGCTGTCTCATCGTCCTTAACAATAGGTGCTCCACTGTCATTACCGCTGGTCATCACCATGCAATCCGGCATCTCAATATCATCATTATATGAAAATAAAAGCATCTGTATCGGAGCATAGGGTAGCATAACTCCAACTGTAGGATTATCAGGTGCTATGTATCGAGACAGTTTCTGTTCTTCATTATCTAGATTCTTGATTTTGCTATCTGTTTTTTCAGCTTTAACTGCTGGATCAGTTACCTCAATTTCTGTATCCCGCTCTATCTGTTTTTTCTCTAGTAATAAAATAGGCTTGATATGTCCTGTCAGTATTTTTTTATCAGCCTCGTTGACTATACATTCTCTCATTGCGACCGTAATGTCCCGGGCCATAACAGCGAATGGCTTTCTCTGTCTTTTTTTCAGATCTCGCAATCTACTGCACGCATCATCATTAGTGGCATCACAGCACAGATGAAATCCTCCGATTCCTTTAATTGCTGCTATCCCGCCAGATGCTATGACTCGCCTTGTCTCGGTTATCGCATCAGAACCCGATATCCTGTTTTTTATATTGTTTTCAATACCACTTTTTACATCATAAGATTTAACATTACTGTTTTTATCAACACCTTCTGCAGAATCTTTCTGACTTTTCCACAGCACATAGACCTCAGGACCGCATTCCGGGCAGCATACCGGTTGTGCATCATATCTTCTGGAACCTGAATCATAATACTCTTTCTCACAATCCGGACACATGGGAAACTTTTTCATGGTAGTTCTCTCTCTGTCATATGGCAGGCTCTCTATAATTGTGAATCTAGGGCCGCACTGTGTGCAATTTATAAATGGGTGCAGGTATCTCTTATCTTCCCTATCAAACAGTTCTCTTTTACAGTCATCACAAATAGCTATATCCGGAGATATGTATATCTCTCCCTGGATTTTCTCGCTTTCTGCAATAGAAAAGGAAGCATACTGTTTCTCAGCATGCTCCCCTATCTTTTCAGACGTGATCTTGACTATTACTGAACGTTCAGGAGCATTGGTTTTGATAGCTTCAATAAATTCCCTCACAGAAGTTTCATCTGCCTCGCAGATTACCTCCACATAAGAGCCCTTATTGGAAACGAATCCTGTGATGCCGCACTCGGTCGCAATTCTATCAACAGCAGGGCGAAATCCAACCCCCTGCACAATTCCATGTATATGAATCCTGTACGTCGAGTATGTCATAAATATTGCTCTTCTCTAATAGTCAGTTTAATTTTATTTAGTTATTAGTTATTCCACTGTCGGATCTCTCTCACGAGCCATTCCATCAATGCCTCGTATCCCTCTCCTGTTTTACTGGAAAGGGGGAATACGGGAACACCGGGATGTCTCTTCTGGATATCTCTATTCGCTCTTTCAAAATCAAAGTCAAATACAGGTGCTGCATCGACCTTATTTATGAGAACTACATCACTCTTTTCAAACATAAGCGGATACTTAAGAGGCTTATCGTCACCCTCTGTAAGCGACAATATCACCAGATTTTTGGCTGCGCCTGTATCAAACTCTGCAGGACATACGAGATTTCCTACATTTTCCAGGATAACAAAATCATAATCCTCTGATGGAAGTTCTCTTAGTCCCTGTCTTGACATGTCTGCATCCAGGTGACACATACCAGCAGTATGTAGCTGAATTGATCTGACTCCGGCTTCTTCGATCTTCACCGCATCTACATCAGAATCAATATCTGCTTCCATTACAGCTGCTTTTATATCCTCCGGCAATCTCTTCAGAATATTCAAGATCGTCGTAGTCTTGCCAGATCCTGGTGAGGACATAACATTCAAGTAAAATGTCTTCTGCTTCTTTAAAGTTTCCCTCAGATCCTCAGCATCCTTATCATTGTCTTTTAAAATTGTTTCTTTGAGCTCAATAATACTGACTCTGCCAGACATTAATCCTCACCCTCTAATTCTAATGCACTCTTTATTGCATTGGCACTATCAATTTTGAATACACTTACTGAATCATGTATGTTATCTACTGCCTTGGCAACAGATTCTGCTGCACCGGATACTGTATTGGAAGAATCTGCAACATTCTTGGCACTCTCTGTGAGGTGCTCTATAGTTGCTGTGATCTCCTGAGTAGAAGCTGACTGCTCCTCTGAAACAGAAGCTACATTAGCTGCAACATCATTGACCTTGGCCATCTTCTCACCCATTTTATCGAGAGTAATATTAGCTTCATTTAGCTCAGCTGTAATTGCCATAAATGTCTCAGCTGCTGTAGATACTGACTCTGCGCTACTATTGATAAGTGCTGTATTGGACTCTGATTTTTCAGCCAGATCCTTGACTCTTACTGTCATCTTCTGAATGATCTCTGCTATCTGTTTGGTAGCATCACCACTGTTACTTGCCAACTGACCTATCTCAGTAGCTACAACTGCAAATCCTCTTCCGGCATCACCGGCACGGGCTGCTTCAATTGATGCATTAAGAGATAAAAGGTTGGTCTGAGATGCTATTGAATTGATCATGTCTACAATCTGATTGATCTGTTCTGCTGCACTATTAACTGCATTAACAGCCTCATTCATATCATTCATAGACTCAACTACATCGTTCATTCCATTACTAACCTTACTCATGTCACGCTGTCCGGAATCTGCTCTTCCTACCAATCCCTGCATAGTATTCTGAATCTGCTTCTCACCATCGGTCAGATCAGAAACCGTCTGAGCAAGTGTTGTTGCCGAATTAGCAACTTCCATTACTGAGTCAGCCATGTTATCCATGTTATCCTTGATCTGATCCATAGAGAATGACTGTTCCTTGGCCGCATCATTAAGAGCTGTTGCCGTATCGCTTGATTTCTTGGAATCAACTTCCAGCTGTGATGCTACATCCTGGATATTCTGAATGATGTTTCGCATATTATCGATGAAATCCCTCATCTTGGAATTCATAAATGCAATTTCGTCATTACCTTGTCCAACTATATCAACTGTAAAATCACCCTTGGCGATATGTTCAATATTCTCAGTGAGGATAGCAACAGGCTTTTTAATAAGTTTATTCATCAGAGTTATTGTAATATATGCAATCACAACAAGTATAGCCAGTAATGCTATTCCTACTACTACGATCATGTGGATAATATCAGCCAACACATCATTCATCTTGACGTAATCGACCACTTTCCAGTCAGTTCCTGATACAGTCTTTGCAATGGCATAATACTTTCCATCATCTCCGTTGATCACATTTACAGTATCATTCTTGCCTTTGATAACACCATTTAATGCTGTAAGTAATTTATCTTTTTTCTGGCTGGCAAGAGTCTTACCAAATACCTTTTTGTTTGAATAGCTCAGTATCATTCCGTTTCCGGTAGTCATCATAGCCTTGCCGGAATCAAATACCTTGACAGAATTCAGATATTTCTGGCATGTTGTCATCAAAAGATCTGCTGATATTACGCCTTCTCTTCCGTCCTTTAGTTTGACATGTCTGACAACTGATGCACACAGGTCTCCTGTTGCTGCGTCAAAATATGGAACATCATAATAATGGAACTTGCTGTCATCACATCCCATTCCCTGTATATACCATTTTTTTGTCAGCACATCATAGCCTGCATCTGGCTGCCAACCTGATGCGTCCAGATAGCTTCCGTCATTGACACCCATATATACACCGGTGGAAACCATATCATATTTTTTAAGTGTTGAACTAAAATAATCCAGTATCTCATCATTGTTCTTGAAATTAATTGCTTCGGTTGAATTGGCAATACCATTAAGATAATAAAATGCAGAACCTATCTGCTTGTTTATCTCGCCTTCATCAGCTGCTACCTGCTGATCCAATGAATTATATATCAGTGTCTTTACTGTCTTGGATACGAAGAAATAAATCGTTCCAAGTATCAAGATCATAAAAAAGACTATCATCGGTACAAATCTTTTTACAACTTGTGTACTAACTTTTTTAATTGTTTTATTTGCTCCTTTTTCGTTGTTCAGATTGTTTTCATTGTTCATTCTGCTTTAACCTCCAGTACTTGTCAGATTTTATACTTTTATTAAATAATAAATATAAAATCATTTTTCAATCTGCATAGATGCGATTTCTGTATTTATTCCACTTACAATATGGGCCTCTACGCTTCTGCATATTGGACATTTCCTATCATTTTCCATATTTGGTTCATATTCCCTTCCACATGATAAACACTTTACCATTACCGGTATTGATCTAACATTGAACACTGCACCTTCTGCAAGTGTACTCTTGGAAGCTTCCGGAAAATGTTTCACCAAATATTCTGGAACGATATTGGTCATCTCCCCTACCTCTACGTTCAGTTCCGTAATCTTCTTTGCTTTTTCTTTTTCCGCTTCATTACATGCTACACTAATCAAGCGCATCATGGTAGATAATTCGTGCATATGCCCTCCTAAGCTTGTCAAATAAGCTCTCGATATGCTACATTTCGAATTGCTATGCAATTTCAAAAAACATTCGCAATTCGAACTTCACACTAATTGCTCATGTTTTCACTACTTAGCATATCCTTGGCAGGCCTTCGCCTTCTAGAACAGTTAGGTTCCTTTTTCCACCAATAGAAGTGTTCATAAAAAGATTCCCCGTCGTGCCCGAGTTTTCTACTTTTCCTATTATACTCGCATCCTCGCCATATTTCGAGCCTCTAATTATAGATAATGCCTTTTCAGCATCTTTTTTGGGAACAATGCATACCATCTTGCCTTCATTTCCCATATACATAGGATCTAACCCCAGAAGTGCAGCGAAATCCCTTACCTTATCTGATATCGGGATCTTATCTTCATCAACAGAGAAACAGTTTTCGCTGGATTCTGCCAATTCTTTTAGAACTGTTGCCAAACCACCTCTTGTAACATCTCTAAGTGTATGAACTTCTACATCTGATCCAATCAGTTTGAACACCATATCTGTAAGCGGAGCATTATCACTTGCTATATCGGTTACTATCGATAGTCTATCGCTTAGGATCGTGCTGTGATGATCTCCCATATTGCCTGAAGCTATTATAACATCACCTGCTTTGGCATTTTTTGCTGAAATGTCAACACCATCCGGTACAAATCCCACTCCGGCTGTGTTTACATATATTCCACCATGCCCTTCTATTACCTTGGTATCACCGCATACGATCTTAATACCTGCTTCTCTTGCCGTTTCCGCCATAGAGTGAACCAGTCTCTTCAGTACATCAACTTCTGCTCCCTCTTCAAGTATCCAACCACAAGTCAGATATTTGGGAACAGCCCCTCTCATCAATAGGTCATTCACTGTTCCACAGACCGCCAGTCTACCTAGATTGCCGCCTCTGAACTCCAGTGGAGTTACTACAAAACTGTCTGTAGTAACAGCTATTTTCCCACTTCCGGGAACAACAGCAGAATCCTCCATTTCATTCAATGTATCATTGTCGAATTCTTTTGCAAAAATATTGTCTATGAGTTCGCCTGTTGAGCGGCCTCCACTTCCATGAAGCATGGATATTTTCTGTTCCATTTTTTCCCTCAAACTATTAATAAACTTATTTTTCAATTGCTATTATCAAACTCGTGTCAAAAAGTTTTTAATGATTACTATACTTTAACTAATATGTCTTATCTTTTACCGTTGCCTTCCGCCTGAGTACCATGCACGGCAACTTCCCTCTTCTGATACCATACATGCTCCGGCAGGATTGGTCGGATTGCACACTTTACCATATAATGGACACTGGGTTGGCATTATCTTGCCCATCAATACCTCACTGCAACGACAAGCCTTGTTTCTGGCATTGTCCTCATCAAGCCCATGGCTTCCTGCATCAAGTGATGCGTATTCTTCCTTTATATACAGACCTGAATTCGGGATATTTTCCAGACCTCTCCAATGGGCATCGCCTTTTTCAAAAATCTGTGACATTAGATTCTTGGCTTTTACATTTCCATCTGCTGAAACTACTGATGGATAGAAGTTCATGACTCTGCCCTTTTTATATGATTTCACGATCCCATATATCGCAGTAAGTATCTCTTCCGGTCTAAATCCGGCTACTCCAAAAGGAATGCTGTACTTCTCTGCCAGTGGTTCATACATCTTGCTTCCGGTGATAACTGAGACATGTCCCGGAGCTAAAAATCCATCCACAGAAGCTCCCTGTTCCATTAATCCATCTATCACCTCCGGCATAGTCTTAATGGCAGTTAGAAGTCTTATGTTTTTTATTTTCTCTTTTACTATTCTATCGATCAAAAGCGCATATACAGGCGCAGTAGTTTCAAATCCTACTGCTGCAAATATATAATTTCTATCGGGATTTTGATCCGCCTCTTTTATTATGTCAAATGGAGAATACAGCATCTCCACAGATGCTCCACGGCCTTTGGCCTCTCCCAGTGTCTCTTTACTTCCCGGCACTCTTATCATATCTCCAAATGTACACACAGTATTACCAGGTACAAGTGACAGTTCTATTGCCTTGTCTATGTATGAAGTTGGTGTCACACATACCGGGCATCCCGGTCCTGACAGCAGTCTGATCTTGTCCGACAGCATATCGGGTATCCCACTTTTAGAGATTGCACCTGTATGGCTTCCGCATACTTCCATAATAGTCATTGCAGGGCCATCATATTTTTTTAAAAATTCTATTATCTTTTTCAATTCATCTGATGCCATTAATAAGCACCCACACTCTTTAAAATATCACTTAGATCAGTCATTTCCTGAATTTCTTTTTTTGAAACCACTTGAATAATACATCCTGCATGAACGAGCACATCGTCTCCAGGCTTGACCTGAACCAGCCCCGCCTTGGCATTGACCATATTACCGTGGAAGTCAACAACTGCTTCCATCTCATTAACCGATATTACTTTTCCTGTAGCTGCTACACACATATATATACCCTTTTATTCCATTTTATAAAGTAAGTGACAATTCAGCTTTTTCACAGTTGCCTTGTCACTTAAAATGATCTGTACTATTTTGTCTCAGTAGCAGCCTTTTCTGCTGCTGCCTTTTGTGCAGCAATAGCCTTGGCCTTGGCTACTTTTTCAGCCTGAGCCTTGACCCATTCCTCTCCCATATGAGGGCGAGTCTCACTATAATCAAATTTTTCATCCATAGGTTCCTGATATCCGGTAACCATATGGAGGCAACTCTTAGGACAATTAGAAACACAATATCCACAAGCTATGCAATCAAAACGATTGATAGACCATGTTCCCTTAGGCGGTTTTTCTACTTTAAGTGCACCCGGGGGGCAATTTCTCTCACATAGTCCGCATGATATACATTCATCTATATCGATTTCAATGTGACCTCTCGCACCTTCCGGGTACTGAATCGGCTGTGCCGGATAATTTTTGGTTACCGGCTTGGAAAAAAGATTTTTCATTGTAGCCCAAGTGAAGGCCATTATTCTAGATTTAGACATTTTCCCTCCCTTAACGCTCTGTACAGCTGATGCAAGGATCGATAGTTACAACCAAGAGAGGTATGTCCGCATACTGGGCGCCCTTCATGGTCTCGCACATTCCTGCCAGGTTGGCAAACGTCGGTGTACGGACACGGAATCTATCCAGAAACTTATCTCCGGATGCCTCTACATGATAAACCGCCTCACCTCTTGGCTGTTCTATTCTAATAAATGACTCTCCGTCAGGGTTGCCCTTGACAGGTACTGCTATTTCACCGGCAGGCATCTTGGTAAGAGCCTGTCTGATCAGATCTATTGACTGGAATGCTTCATCCAATCTGCACTTGCATCTTGAATAGTTATCTCCATCAGTTCCTATTATAGGTTCAAAATCCAACATTCCATAAGCATCATAGCCCAACACTCTCATATCATAGTTGATTCCCGATGCTCTTGCTAAAGGTCCACAGCATCCAAGGTCATGAGCCTGCTGCTTCGTGAGTACACCCACTCCTCTTGTTCTGGTCTGAACTGAATAATCCTCCAGAAATGTATCTCTGATAGCTTTTAGCTCTGTCTCAATGTCCCTTATATTATTTAAAATGAGTTTCGCCTGATCTTCATTGATATCACGAAGTACTCCTCCAATGGTATCAACAGAATTGATGAGACGTCCACCTGTCGTAAGCTCTACCATATCGAGGATCTTTTCACGGATCCTCCAGCACTGGTAAAACAGATTTTCAAATCCAAATGCATCTGCCATCAGTCCGGCCCATAGCAAATGGCTATGTATTCTGTTCATCTCAGCCCATACTACTCTCAGGTACTTTGCTCTATCAGGGACTTCTACTCCCATCACTTTTTCTATTGCAAGTGAATACCCATTGCCATGGCCGAAACTACAGATACCACAAGTTCTCTCTGCTATGTACAGATATTCCTTATAATCCTTCTTGCTTACCAGGCCTTCTAGTCCTCTATGGATAAATCCAATCGACGGAACTACATCTACAACAGTCTCATCTTCGAGTACAAGATCGAGATGAATCGGCTCCGGCAGTACAGGATGCTGAGGTCCGAACGGTACTACGCTTCTCTTAGCCATCAGTCTTCCTCCTTCTCATCCTTGGGTAAAAACGGTGTCTCCACCGCAATCCTGTATAATTTATTATGATAATCATTTTTTATCATCTGGATGCGGACTCCGAAGAGCTCCTTCATCTCATTTTCATAAAAATCTGCGTAAGGATAAAATTCTGATATACTCGGAACCATTTCATCCTTATCAATCACTACCCTGAGTGTCTCATAACGATAGTTATCATCCTCTGCAAAAGAATAACTAAGATTATACTTGCCATCCTTGTATGAAGCACATGCCTGTGACAGACGAAGTCCCCTGGTTTTCATAACCATGACACTCTCCAAGAGTTGTTCTTTAGCTATGACAGTCAGAATGTTTTTTTCATCAGCCATTTAATTTCCCTCCTTAGAATCTGTCATCCTACTATTTAGCTCCTCAGCCGCTTTTTTCTCGGCCCATTCAGATGAAGACAGGTTTT
>JAKPAB010000112.1 GCA_029779695.1 Bacillota bacterium
GGAAGTATCGACCCCAAGAAAGAGGCGAAGTATATCAAATTGCAACTAGACGACAATAGCACGTGGCGTGTAACTGCCGACTCATTCATCAACGGTGAACTAGTCTTCGATACTACTCCGACAGAGACCAACACAATAAATAACATAGTAGGTAATGGACACAATGTCTATTACTCCGCAGCAAAGAACGCTGCATTGGCAAGCGGTAGCTTTCCGCTGAAAGGCGGAGGCTGCTTAATGCCTTATTAGAATTGAATTTTAATTAGTAGCAAGAAGGGAATCAGTCGAGAGATTGGTTCCTTTTTCGTCATCCATGCCGGGAAGATCGTAGCAGACCAAGGAGTTAGTGCTTAAAAAATAGAAAAGGACATCACCACTAAATTTCTCATAATAAATAAAGTCAACTGCCCTTTCTAAGTGCCACAACAAAAAGCCGTTTCAGTACTAGTGATAGACCGAAACGACTTCGTTGGACTAGGTTTAATTACAAAATGTAGTTTTTATAATTAACCTTTTATGAACCCTGAATCTAGAAATGATATTAATGTTATTTTATTGATAATGAATTATGGCATTTTACAATATTCTTTACCGCTTTGAATGGAACCGTTTGTTTTACATCTAAAGCAGAAGCTGAAAATTTAGCCTGATATAAGCCAGCATCTGTTACCCATGATTGTAAATTAGTATCATACGAAGCAAGATCGTAGTTTGAAAAGTTCATCTTAACTATTTGACTTTCGCCCGGTTTAAGTTCACGCGTTTTTGCAAAGGCTTTCAGTTCTATTTCCGGTTTCTCAATGATACCCTGTGGAGCGGTAATATATAATTGTACGACCTCCTTACCATTGGTTTTACCGACATTCTTAACAATAACAGATGCCACATACTTATTTCCTTCTTTCTTGATCTTGGCATTACTGTATTTGAATGTTGTATACGACAGTCCATAACCGAATGGATACGAGACTGCCTTGTTGGATGTGCAAAAATAGCGATATCCGACATTCAGACCTTCCTCGTAAATTGTTTTTTCAACATTACTTCCCGTTAGCCCTGCCGATGATTTTGAATCCCATGATTGAACACCGTTATAGTCGGTCGGAAAGTTTTTAGTAGAAGGGATATCTGTTATATTCATAGGGTATGTATCCGGAAGTTTCCCTGACGGAGAAACCTTACCACTAAGAATGTCAGCAATGGAATTTCCACCCTCCTGACCTGGTTGCCACGCTAATATTATCGCGTCAGGGAGATTCTTCCAAGAGGCAGTCTCTATAACCCCACCGATATTCAAAATAACGACCACCTTTTTAGTCTTTTTGTGGAATGATGAACAAACATTAGATATCATGGCCTTTTCGTTATCACTCAGGTAGAAATCAGTCTGTTTTCTGTCACTTCCTTCTCCTGATGAACGACCAATTGTAATTAGTGCCACATCCGAAGAATCTGCAAGATTGTCGTAAAAATCCGAATTAAATGTAGGCTCGGCAAGATGTTGTTTAGGCATAAAAGCTTTGAAAAAACCATATTTTTCCATAGTTATGTCATTAACCTCGTCGTCGAAGTCAAGATATGTGCTATACAACTTCTCTAGCTTTTTATTAACAAAAAAACCTGCATTTGTAAGACCTTGCTGTAAATCAATGACATACGCCTTGTTAACATCTCCTGACCCCGTCCCGCCAGCATACAATTTGTATGATACCTTTCCAAAAATGGCTATCTTTTGTTTCTTACCAGTTAAAGGCAGTGCATTGTCGTTCTTTAGTAAGACCATGCCTTCTGTCGCCGACTGGCGCGTTATAAGTGCATGAGCCTTTAAATCTGGAGCATTCGTGTATCTATAACCATTATAACGCGGAGTCTTTACAATATATTGCAGAATTCTTTTCACACATATATCCACGTCACCCATACTAAGTTTGCCAGATTTTACGGAATTTATTATATCATCAATCTGTTCCTTGTTTCCTGGCTCCAATAGATCATTACCAGCGTGGATCTGTGCTGCCGTTTCACGTGTGTTTGTCCAGTCACTTACCACTATACCGTCAAATCCCCATTCGCCGCGTAAAATGTCTGTCAGAAGATCGTGACTGTATTGCGTGTATTCTCCATTAATTTTATTATAGGATGACATAACAGTCCAGGGATGTCCTTCTTTGACCGCTATTTCAAAACCTTTTAAATAGATTTCTCTTAAAGTTCTCTGGTCTATAATAGCATCATTACCCATTCTATTTGTCTCTTGGTTGTTACCAGCAAAGTGTTTGATAGAAACGCCCACGCCATTACTTTGAACACCGTTGACGTATGCAGCCGCGATTTTTCCGGTAAGTACTGGGTCTTCTGAATAATATTCGAAATTTCGTCCACAGAGAGGGTTTCTATGTATGTTCATTCCCGGACCCAGTATAATGTCTGCACCATATTCCAGTGTTTCATTTCCTATTGCCTTACCTACTTCCGTAACAAGTTCCGTGTTCCACGAAGAGGCCAAACAAGTTCCGACAGGAAATCCAGTGCAATAGTAGCTCTTTTTATCATTGGGTCTAAGCGGTGATATGCGTAATCCTGCCGGACCGTCACTTAACACAGTATGCGGTATATGAAGACGATCAACCGCTCCCGTTTCTCCTGCCGCGCCTGGAACGATCGCTTTCGCATTGGGATCATCAGATGAAGGAAGTCCCGTATACGACTTACCATAAGTATAACCTATTAATAAGGATGCCTTTTCTTCAAGAGTCATCATTTTCACCACATGATCAATATTTTTTGTGGTAAGTTTTGATTGAGCTGCCACGCCCAAGGTGAGCAATGGCAGCATCAGAACGAAAAAAGTGTTTTTAATCATAAATCTTATTTGAATAGTTTTTGGGCAAATTCTGTCAGATAGATACGCCAATTGCGCCATATATGTCCGCCCTCGGTTTCCATATAAGTATACTTGAACTTATTGTCATCAAGAAATTTTCTATATTCCACATTATATTTATATAGGAAGTCGGTTTTACCTATACCTATCCAATATAGTTTAGGCTTTTTGGAAAACTGTACTTTAACTTTATTATCAGCATTCTTGTACACCTCACTGGTTACACCATTATTGGGCAACATTGCGGCAGAAAACAATCCTACATAATCGAACATATCAGGATATTGCGCCGAAATAAATTTAGAATGGAACCCACCCATCGACAGTCCACAAATAGCGCGGTCTGCTTTGTCGCTAATGGTACGGAAATGTGAATCTATAAATTTTATCACTTCAGGGAATGCCTCTTCGAATTCTCCGTTCATAGTTTTTGGTAATTGCATATTAGGTTGTGTAAGTCCCAAAGCAGATTCCCCTGGTGCAGCATCTTGTGTTATATTGCCATTTGTCATCACGACGATCATCGGTTGAGCCTTACCTTGAGCTATCAGATTATCAAGTACTTCCGACATCCTTCCGAGAGCCATCCAAGCTTCCTCATCACCACCCATTCCGTGCAAAAGATACAAAACTGGATACATTTTATTCCCATCATTGTATCCTGCGGGTGTATAGACTGTTAGTCGACGTGCTTTGTTTACAGTCTGACTGTAATACCACAGACGGGTTACTGAACCATGCTTGACATTATTCACACTGTACAAATCACCAGGTATACCCTTGATGATAAAAATATTTGTAACTGTATTGACATCACGGTTCATATAAACATTGCTTGGATCAAGAACCTTAACGCCATTGACAATAAAATTGTAACTATAAAGTTCAGAACTCAGTATATTACTTTTAAATTCCCATATACCTTTGTCATTCTTTGTCAGATTCTCCGTTCCGGGCACATCAAAGTCGCCATAGGGAGTTTTCATCTTTCTCGTAGGAAGGAAATCTCCTGTTATCTGTACTGTTTGTGCATTAGGGGCTAACAATCTGAAAGTCACTGTATTGTCATTATTAATCTCTGGCGAAACGATCTGTGACCCGCCCCAAAGAGCTTGCTGTGCATGCACTGCTATTGTTATAAACAGTACTGCAAAAAGAAATGTTATTTTTCTCATTTTTGATATAATTTATTTATTGTAATGTTCCTGTATATTGCACGTATATTGCACCGCAATCCGCAGTGATTGTATAGTTTGCTCCATCTTGTACCACTGTAACAGTTCCCGAGGTAAGATAAGTAACCGTCGTATTTCCACTGGAATCTAACGAGTAATAACATGAACCAGCATTGTATTTATAACCGTTATAGTTACCCTCATATCCTTCAACAAATGTTCCGGTAGTGGTAGACCCGTTACTTACCGGGATGTATGTTCCTATCGCCAAAGAAGTGGAATTACAAATAAAATCAATAGAAACATATTCACCTGTTCCTTGAATATAATTCCCCCACATGGAAGACATAACCGACAGACCTTCTGTTCCAAATTTGATATTTACATTATTGCCACTTGTTAAAGCTGTTGTAGTGATTCCCAGAAATTTAATCAGAGCCTTTGGTTCAGGTTTCGTATATACTATATTGCCTGAGAAGTGAGGACGTATCACAGAGCCGTCTTTCATCATAAAGACGCCATCAATAGTATATGTGTCGCCCGATTTGGCGACAGTGATACTTCCAGAAGATATTGTTCCATTTGATATACTGGTATTTTCTGCTATAAAATTACCTATGTTTGCTTCACTTGTTGTGTTTGCCATCGTATATGTTCTGGCTTCAAGATACCACGTTTTACTGCAGACGAACTGAACTGTCATAGATTCTCCGTCTCCTGTAAGAGTCAGATTATATATATGTTGGGTGTTAGCAGAATTAAGTGAGTCGCTCTTTGAACTCACAGTAGATAAAGTCACATCCTGAGGTATCGGATATTTTCCTGTAAGATCATCTATCGCGTCACTCTGTCCGCATGAACAGAATAACAGTACAGCAAAAAATATAATTATATTATTAATTTGTTTTTTCATAATTGTTGTTTTATTATGGTTATTACCAACCTGGGTTCTGAACTATGTTATTATTTAATTCGATCTCTGTAGCAGGATAAGGAAGTAGAGCATTGCGGTCTTTGTATCCATATTTACCTTCGGTATTGTAGCTTTGATAAGTTACATTGCCATTTGAATCGATTGTAGGACAATTCTCTCCCTGATTTCCCAAGTATTTTGAAGCTAGTCCCCATCTTACGAGATCTTGATATCTTACACATTCAAAACATAATTCGAGTCTCTTTTCACTTATAATATCATCAAGGGTGACATTGCTTTTAGACACTAATTTGGCTCTCGTCCTTACCTCATTCAGATATTTGTCAGCTTTACTTTGGTTCCCAGCTTCCAGATTAGCTTCTGCAGCTAGTAACAACACTTCGGAATATCTCATCCATCTCACATTGTTGATGTCTGCATATCCATATCCTTCCGCAGGAATCTCCCCAGAACGTATGCGAGTCTTCCATGCAAAGTATCCCTCATTTATCATGGTCTTGCCCGAAATCATGACATTGCCGCGATCCTTCATCTGTTCGAAAGTTTTTATGGACAAATTCAGGCGGTAACCATTGGTTCCTTCTTCAGAAACGAAGGATTCATAAAGGGACTTACGCGGTGCACAAAATCCCCATCCAGTAGAATACAGTCCACTTTCGATACTCGCAAATCTGTCGGTACGTATACCTACCATTAGCGCATACATAGTAAAATTATCGAATACATTCGATGAGTCAAATATACGATTGCTTTCAAACATACTCTCACAATTGTTTTTATTATCATAAGAAAGAATGTTATCATACTCTCCTTCATACAAACCGTATTTACCGGAATTGATCACATTATCAAATTGCTCCACAGCCTTATCCCATTTCTTTTCCCATACGTAAGACTTTCCGAGCAATGCTTGTGCAAACTGTTTTGTGACACGATAATTCGTATTGTCTTCTTTACTTGATTTTTCTGTGAGATATCCTGATTCGATAGCAGTTGCAAGGTCTTGCTCTATTAAAGACCACAAGGCCTCTGTAGAACCATTTGGTTGAGAATATTCAGAACTTGATAGCTCATGGTCTACAATAGGAGGATTACCCCATAATGTAGTTAGTTCAAAGTAAGACCATGCCCTGAGGACACGAGCTTCCGCCAACATCTGTTTCTGATAATCCGTATCGCCTTTGATATGTCCAAGAGCTACATTTGTTCCGTAGATTATCTGATAGAAAGATTTAAAGCAACTTTCTATAAAATCTTGATTAGAATCAAAAGTGAACTCATTGACGCCGCTCAAGTCGGCATTGTCAGTACGCGAACCTCCTCCAGCCCAATAATCATCAGACAGAAGATTAAGCAGTAACTTGTAATTGTATTCCATTCCTCGCATTGTACTGTAAACAGAAGTTAGAGCCGACTCAGCATCCGCATCGGTCTTGTAATAAGTATCATACGATAAGACACCGTGCTCCTGAATGTCAAGTTTGTCTTCACAACTGCATAAGAATAAGACACAGATAGCAATAGTGCTAAATATTATTGATTTCGTCTTCATAATAATTTATTTCTTTAATTAATTAGAATGTTATGCTGATACCTACTACGGCCTTCTTAGATGTAGGATAACTGCCTTTGTCGACACCAAGAGAACTACCGACTCCTGTTACTTCCGGATCGAATCCATCATAACTGGTAAAAGTAAAGAAATCTTCCAGAGAACCGTAAATACGCATATTGCTTATTGCTATCTTCTTCAAGAAGCTCTTAGGTAAAGTATATCCGAGCTGAATCTGCTTGATTTTAAAATAAGAACCATCATGAACGCTGGCACTGGATGTGAAATATTTAGCCATGTCCGTAGCTCCTGCTCTAGGCTGAGTCCCATCTGTATTTGTGGTAGTCCATCTGTCTTCCACGTCAACCAACAGTTTGTTTACCATATAATCGGAGCGGTCAAGACATCTATATATATCATTACCATGAGATCCTGTACCGAAGATAATAAAATCAAACCCTTTCCATGCTGCATTTAGTGTTATACCATAATTGAAATCTGGTATACCAGAACCCAAGTCAGTCTTATCACTGTCACCTATCTGACCGTCGCCGTTAAGGTCTTCGAATGTAGGTTCGCCTGTAGCACTGTCTATACCGGTAAATTTATATCCGTAGAAGTGCCATGCGGGATAGTCTTTTTCGAATCTTGTTATTGCTCCATAAGTGTGGAAGGTGGCACCATTGATGGCATCGAGCGACTCATGTATTTTTGTGACCTTATTCTTTATCGTCGCCAGATTTGCCCTTACACCGTAAGAGAACTCTCCTATACGATCTTGCCATCCAAGTTCAAATTCAAGACCTTTATTTGTAACCTCGCCGGCATTTACCGGCGAAGCTGTATTACCGACAATAGTAGATGGTGTGATACCCGTTACGATAAGATCTTTCGTCTTTTTGTTATAGTAGTCGAAAGTGAACGATAGACGGTTGTTCAGAAATCTTGAATCAAACCCGAGGTCGAGTTGTTCGGATGTTTCCCATTTCAGATTTTCATTACCTGTTGAAGATGGTTTATAACCATTTGAATATACAACAGCATCTGAAAAGGGATAAGAACCAGAAGATGCTATGACGTTAGAATACAGATAACTGCCCAATGATGCGGTAGAACCATTCTGTCCCCAACTTAGTCTGAGTTTCAACTGTGACAACCAGTCTTTTGTACTTTCCATAAATTTTTCCTGACTGGCGACCCATCCAAGTGAGAATGCCGGAAAATACCCCCATCGTTTGTTTTTCGGTAGTACTGATAAGTCGGCGGCATCAGCACGAAGAGAGAACTGCGCCAAATATTTGTCTTCATAACTGTAATTCATACGACCGAAATATGACAATTTTCTTGTGTAAATGGCTTCTCCGCCCGAAACCGATTTAGTTGATGAACTAGTAGCATACGCAAAGTAATAAAAAAGGGGATCGTCTTTCTTTACGCCAAGATCTGTATCAGAGCCTGTCGTAGAACCACTTACACCGAATGTCCTATTCTCGATATATGAAGTACCCAACATCGCTGTCACATTGTGTTTACCTATAATGAAATTATAATTGACAAAATTTTCCAATTGCCAGTATCTTGGGGAACTGTCTGATGCACTTATTGACATGAAGTTCTGTTTAGCCTGACTGTTTGCATAATAATCATTTGTATATCCGTAACTTTCAGCAGACGAGAAACGATAACTAATTCGTGATGTAAAAACAAAGCCCTTAAATGGCCTGAAGTTGAGTGCTGTACTTCCGTTAAAGTTAAATCCCGTACTTTTGGAATAAGATCTGTCACGCATAATAAGCGGATTCACATTTTCACTTGTTACGAAAGGAGAAACCCCATAGTAATTGCCCTGACCATCGGATAACAAGTCGGCATAACTTAAATTATTTAATATGGAGGTCATGTTATCTGGCATATTGTCAACGGTATACGTTGGACTTGTCATCGGATCGAGCTGAAGCACAGAAAGAAGTAAACTACCATATTCAGATCCTTCACTTATCGTTCTTGAACTATATGATTCCAACTGATTGTTTGTTGTAAGTTGTAACCAAGGTTTAATGTAGTAGTCTGCATTTAACATACCGGTAATACGTTTGTAAACATCACTATTACCAGTTACCATTCCGTTATCATTGAGGAAAGTTAGCGATGTATAAATAGATCCTTTGGCATCACCTTTTTGGAATGTAACATTGTGTCGGGTCATGGACGAATTCTCGAAAGCCACATCAGCCCAGTCCGTATTTGTCTTACCATCCCAGTACTTATATACATTATTGATATCCATTAAACCTGCTTCTGTAAAATAATCAATAAACTGTTCTGAATTCAATACCTTCGGTACTTTGTTTAGACTTTGTGACGCATATTGGAACTCATACGTTATTTTACCGTCGCCCTTACCTTTTTTGGTCGTTATAAGTACGACGCCATTACCTGCCTGCGCTCCGTATATAGCTGCTGAAGATGCATCCTTCAAAACTTCCATGCTCTCAATATCGTTTGGATCTATACCGCCGATATCACTGGCCAGACGACCATCGACAACGTACAGAGGATCGCTGCTGCCATTGCTGCTTATACCTCTGATCCTAATACTTGGCGAAGCCCCTGGACGGGCAGACGAAGAAAAGACTTCCACGCCAGAGGTTTTACCCTGTAAAGCCTGTTCTGGACGAGTAATCGTACGATTTGTCATATCTTCACTTTTTACTTGTGACACAGCTCCAGTTAAAGAGCTCTTCTTTTGTACTCCATATCCTACGACGACCACCTCATCAAGTAGTTTCTCGTTTTCAAACAGTGTAACTACTACTTTATCTGTATTGACTTTAACTGTCGTCGTTTTGTATCCTACATAAGAGATTTGCAATTCAGCACCGCGTGTTACAGTAAGGTTAAAGTTACCATCAAAGTCGGTGATAGTTCCGCCAGATGTTCCAACTTCTTTTATCGTAACACCGATCATCGGTTCCTTGTTCTTGTCCATAACAGTTCCTTTCACAGAAATTTTATTTTGCGCAAAGAGCGATGGAATACATAATAGGAAGAAAAGAGTAAATATAATCACCTTTTTCAATCCTTCATTTTTTAATTTTTTGTTCTTCATATAAAATAGGTTTATAATATTAGTCAAATAAACAGTTGCAAAGTTAGCTTACTCTTTCTTGAGTTATTTTCTTATTTGTTTTAAATGTTTTCCGTCGTAGAGACAAAGTGTTTTCCTATTTGTTCAAATTGTTTTCGAATTATTCAGTTTATGCTAAAAAACACAAAATAATTGATTGCTATTCTAAAACTTATAGATATATTTGCATTAAAAGAATTAAATTGATGAAATCTAAGAAACAATATCTATTGTTCACGGTTTTTATTTTCTTGCTTTTTTCGTGCAACAATAACAGCAAGAATTTGAATAAATCGGAATGGCGAAAAATTTCGTCTGAAATATCCAATCAGCATATAACATCATTTGCCGAGGATAAGTTCGGACAAATCTGGATAGGGACTTCTCGTGGAGTAAACAAATTTGTAGGCAATCAATATTATCAATATTTTTATAATCAGGAAGACAGTTTAAGTATTCCAGACAATCAAATCAGATGTTTGTTCCTTGATTCTAAAAAAAGAATCTGGATAGGGACCTGTTCGGGAATCTGTTATCAAACAGACAAGGATGATTTCAAACGTGTTGTCATCGACGGTCCAAACATTAATGCCATGCAGATATGTGAGAGCGGAAGAGGTAACATATATATTAATATGGTCACGCATGTATGTGTATATGATTCCTTGGCCAACCGTTTCGTTCTCGCCATTCCTAATTTTAATATGAACAAAGAATATTATACATATCTCTGTGCGGATAAGGTGGGAAATCTTTGGGGAATAGGTGCAACGCATATATCGGCTTACAAAGCAGGGAATTATTCCATGATTTATAAGAAAGAATTTAAATTCATATCAAGTGCCGTTATGGATAATGATTCTCAGATGTGGATTGTCTCTGATAGAAGACTTCAACTTTTTGATACAAGTACGATGCGATTCGTCAAGTTGCCTGAAGCCATATCGGGCAATTCATTACTGATGTCATCTATGATATATAGCATTCTGAACATGAGTAAAACATCCATCTTGCTGTATACATCCAAGGGCTTTTTCGAATACGATTTCAAACAGCGCGTTATAAAGATACCTTTTGATGTTGATTTCCTCGATAAGATAAATTCGGATATAACTTCGATGTATGTCGATTCGCAGAAAAATTTGTGGATAGGAACATCCGATCAGTCATATTTTGTCAAATACAAATATAAGAATATGTTTAATGACGACATCCATGTCATGTTTGCATTGTTCCATAAATCTGTGACCAGTCTCGCATCTGACCATGATGGTGGTTTTTGGGCTTCTACAGCCCATAATGGTGTCTTTTATTATAGTAGGAATCAAAGGATTATCAAGAATGTAAATATTCCATTCATTAAGTCTCAGGAGCGAGTCGTCAAAATAAATATCGATGCAGAATACAATTTATGGCTGTTAACATCAAGTGGTTTAGCATATAAGTGTACAGGGTACAATGGTAACATTTCATTAAAAAAAGCATATCGTTTATCAATAGCTCCATATAATATTTTCGAAAATGCTGATGGGACTTATTTCGTTGTCGGATATTCTAATGTATTGCTTTATCTCAAACCTGGCGAAGATGAATTTTCAAAGTACACTTTCGATAAAAGTAAGTTTAGCTTTATTACAAGTATTTTCTCATACAAAGGAGGATTATTGGTGAGCGCGTTTGATGAGGACATCAAGGTCATTGACCCTAAAACATTTAAAGTAAAAAAAACATTTCCTTTCAGAAAATATGTGAGACATTCAAAGATAATACCCAACTGTGTTACTCCTGACAGTCGCGGAGACATATGGATAGGGACTATCGGTAACGGTCTATTCCGTCTGCATAACAATATGATAAGTCCAATAGAAGGGATATCATGTGCTGATATTTCGAGTATAGAAGAAGGTTCCGATGGCAATATGTGGATAAGCACCCTTAATGGATTGTGTAAATACGACCGCAGGACGGGTAACATCGTGGAATATTTCGTAGATGACGGCATTGGCGGTAATCAATTCAACGACCGCAGTTCATCTGTGACATCAGAAAGAATGCTAGTATTCGGAGGAACGCATGGCGTAACTTATTTTAATCCTCGTTATTCGTCGAAACACAGAAAGATTGATGTATTATTCGAAAGCCTTAAGATTTACGACGAAGATATCAGACCAGATCAAGATAAGTGTATAAAACAGTCGTTGAATTATAATCCTGACATATATCTTAATTACAAACAACGCAGTTTCTCTATTTCTTTTGCAGCCTTGGACTATGGAGAATTTTCAAATGTCCAGTACTATTACAAGATAGAAGGATACGACAAATACTGGATTAAATCAGGAAGCGACCATGTGGCCATATATTCCAATCTTCCATCTGGCAATTACATTTTCAAGGTGAAAATAACAAGCAATGACGTTAACAATGTGATTGGCAGTAAATCAATAAGAATTCATGTTATACGTGCACCATGGCTGCAATGGTGGGCTATCACGATTTATGTATTATTAGTATCATTGACTGCTGCTTATGTTATAAACATCAGCAAACGAATACGTATCCAGAAAGAAATAGCCAAACGGGAAAAGAGAGAAAAGGAGGCCGAATGGGAAACGAATCAGATGAATATGCGCTTTTTCTCTAATGTTTCTCATGAATTCAGAACACCTCTTACTATGATACTCGGTCCGATATCCTCTTTGTCAAACGACAAAAGAATAACAGGCGATCAAAAGCATCTGCTCTCTATTGTGCAAAGGTCTGTAGACAGAATGCTGAAATTGGTAAACAGGTTACTTCAATTCCAGAAACTTGAGAGCGATGTAATCAGGGTAGAAGTGTCTTATGGCGACATTGTCCGCAGAATAAATGATGTTATTGCCATATTTAAAATTAATGCGGAAGAAAAAGGCATAGAACTTAGTACCGTTGGACTTGAGGATAAATACGATGTATGGTTTGATGGCGACAAGGTGGAAACAATAATTAGCAATTTTCTCTCTAATGCAATGAAATTCACCCCATCTGGAGGAGAAATCATAGTATCATTCGACGTTGAATCCAACCAAATGAAAATTTCCGTTTCCGATACTGGACCTGGTATTCCTGAGGATAAAAAGAAAGATATCTTCAAGCGTTATTATCAAATAGAAAATTCTCAAACGATACTCAACTGGGGGACAGGCATCGGTCTCTATTATTCGCAACGTCTTGCTGAGATACACCACGGAAGGATATCTGTGGATAACAATTCTGACGGAGGGGCTGTTTTCACACTTATTCTTCCTATAAATGGAAATGAATATCTTGATTGCGAGAAAGCTGTATCTGCTCCATTGAAACAATCAATGCATATTGAAGAAAAGGATCTGGAACAAAACGAGGAAGATGCCGAAGGCATCAATGCCGCTACTGTACTGGTTGTTGATGATGATGTAGATATAGCAAACTATATGAAAGATTTTTTGTCTTCTACATATAAAATCGAAGTCAGATTCAATGCCAAAAGTGCGTATATGTCATTAGACGAAATAAACCCAGATATAATTATCAGTGACGTTCTTATGCCTGATGTTGATGGATTCCAGTTTTGCAGAATGATAAAACAAAACATATCGTATAGTCACATTCCTGTTATATTACTTACAGCGAAGACGCTTGTTGACGATCAGATCAGGGGATTACACGACGGTGCTAATGCTTATGTTACCAAGCCTTTCGATCCGCAATATTTGTTGGCTCTTATACAGTCGCTCTTGCGTAATCAGGAAAATTTGCGGCACGCTCTTGAACATTCCACCAAGGCTGAAGGTATCGATACGAATATAATATCCGGCTCTGATTCCTCATTTATGCGTGAATTGTATTCATTGATGGACAAAGGTTTGTCTGACAGTGAACTCAATATAAACCGCATTATTGAAGGGCTGCATATATCTAGGACAAAGTTCTATTATAAGATGAAAGGTCTCACGGGTATGTCACCAAATGAATTTTTTAAGGCTTATAAACTGAATAGGGCTGCTGAACTTATCAACGAGGGTAAACATAACATATCTGAGATTGCCGACATAACCGGATTTAGCACACTGAGTCATTTCTCTGTAAGTTTCAAGAAATATTTTGGCGTACCACCTAGTGATTACAAACAATAATTTGGTTTCCGCTCCGCCTAACATTGAACAAATCCCCGTCGAGCGAGAAATATCTCCTTTAAGGAACTGTCGGCCTTTTTGATTTGTTAGTATAGAACTTCATTGAACAGCTATGAAACTCATTAATTATAACTAGAACGAACACTATCAATTAATTAATTCTACGTAAAGAGATCCTCGACGTATATTATACTTGAATTTTATACTTGCCAGAAAATTGTCTACAACATTTGCAAAAGTGCAAAAGATAAATTATATCCATGCCGGGAAGATCGTAGCAGACCAAGGAGTTAGTGCTTAAAAAATAGAAAAGGACATCACCACTAAATTTCTCATAATACAATAGATTATTAGCCACTCTTTCCCTTCCCCACTATTTTTTTCGTTTTTGCCTCCACACTCCACTGACAAAAAATCAGCTTTGTATTCATCTGATATAGATATATTTGAAAGGTGTGGAGGCAAATCCGGTTGCTTCCACACTGCTTCCACACCGAAAATTCAAATAATATTTGACATTTTTCATTTCTACCACTTTCCAATGATAAACCGTGGTCCACTTTTAAGTTGGAATTTATAAAATTGCGCGTCGTGCGAGAAAAATTGCGCACTGCTGAAAAAAATTATCTTTGAAGAATAAAAAAATTCCCTTCAAGGAAAATCATCTCGCACGACGTGGAAATGGCAGATACCAACTTAACCTTCTGTTATCACGGTGCCTTTTTTGAAATTCACCGCTTTTGAGCTGCAATTCCACCAATCTTGAAGAATATTTAGGCCTAAAAATGCTTCAAAACTAGTGGGATTGTTCTTCATCCCCACCGTTTTCGGACAAAATTTAGGCCTGAATTTTGTATAAATCCATCGATTTGAGTCTCTCAACCAGCCGATTCGCACGACAGGACATACGATTTGTGTGACGTTTGTGCGTGGTTTTGTTACATTTGCGGCCGCTATTTCCGACCATTAACATGTTGGTTGTCAGTGGTTTAATCTTTTCTGAGACGTTGTGATGTTTTTATTTTGATTTTTAAACCGTAGGCAAAAAATTAATATATCTGAATACACTTATATTATTTATTGGGGGTTTCTGTTTCTTCATGCAAAGATAATAAAAATTATTGAGATTTCCAAATTAGTTGGGGCATATTAAATTCCCCGTCGTGCGAGAAAAATTGCGCACTGCGGAAAAAAATTATCTTTGAAGGGAAAATAATTTCCCTTCAAAGATAATGAGATACGTGGCAAAGTTAACTATTATATTGGATTAAAACAATTATTTTATGTATTTCGTCAGTTGTTCTTTGTTCATCAGGTAAATGTCCTCTTGAAGTACTTTGCCTTTCTGATCGATAAGTACGCCGTGGGGGATGGCTGTGAAGTTAAAGATATGCTGAAAAAGCATCCATTCGTCATGGCTGATATAAATATGTTCACCGGGAATTTGATTCTCTCCCATCCATTTCTCGGCATCGGTACGGGTGGAATTATTTCCATCGTATACATAAAGGAACCGGACAGGTTGTTCTTTGAGGTCTTTTGCCATCTCTCGCTGTTGAAGCATTCCCTGGCGACAAGGTCCGCATCCCATATCCCAGAAATCCATGTAAAGCAAATTGCCACGATAGGGCTTGATGATTTTGTCGAGCAGGGCACGATGCTCCGGTGAAAGAGCGTCCTCGTTTTTGGTAGAGCCTTCCGTCTTTCGGATAGTCTCGCGATATAAAGTCATTAACCGATGGCTGATTTCGGGATAAGTAATGGTTGTCAGTATGTCTGCCAGTTGAAAAGTAAGGCTATGTAGATTAATATTCATCGGACTCTTATTGCCGAATTTGTCTACATCGGGATCTTCACGTTTCTGGAGTTCTTGCATAAATCCGGATAGTAGTCTTGACATCCTCACTTGAGACATGAAGCATCTGCCGAATCCATAATGTTTCTGGTTGTAGTCATCACAAGACATCAAATTCTCTACATCAGTCGCCCGCCAGTAATTCTCAAATAGCGGGGTAAATTCCAGTCTGTTGAAGAATACCCAGTCGGAGAAAGTGCTGAGCATCAATGGGCAGTCGAAAAGCAAGTCTGCCACAGACTCCAGTCCGGCATAGAACTTTTGGGCATCAAGAGGGACGAACGTAGAATCTGCCCTATAAATCATTTTCCCCGTGGAATCTTTTTCTGTTATGTATTGTTTTGCGTTGTATCCGCTGTACAATTCTGTCAGTTGCACCATGATGTTGGCTCGTGCGCTGGCGGCAATCACCTCCTTGCCATGGGGCGACAGGGGCGAGTCTTCGAATATCTTGTCCATATAGTCTTTATTGCATACCTGTCGCAGCCTTTCCAGCAGTTCTCCACGGTAAACCATTACACTATCAGAGCCACCAGCAACAGATGCCTCCATTTTCTTATAGTCGAACTTTACATTCAACTTCTTTTCCAGAGACTCCCATAACAGGCTAATCATGGCACTCTCGCCATTCGAGCGATAGGCCATATATCGAGGTTTCCTGTAAGGCGTTACCTCCATATCGATATAGATGTCAAGCGTGTCACCAGACTCTATATAAATAGGTGCATTGTGGATCAAATGAGCAGTATGGGCATAACTCAGCGGAAAGGAAAACTCGAAAGTGCCGTCTTTTCCGATGTTTGTATAAAGGTTCTTTTCTTGCCTTGTCATGTTTTCATGTAGAATCAGGCTGACGGATGTCATGCCCAACTCCGGAATATAGTGTACCACATGTCCGCGTATCATGGTCGGTCGTTCTACGAAGTCCATATTCTTATGTAGTCCCATCGTCCAAGGTTTCTTATTTGCAGGAAGATTCTGATAATATTCCGCCGTCATGGTTCGTGGGTCAATCTCGCCCTTACGTAATTTCACTTTTTTAGTTTTCTTTGACGGGGTCAAATGGATGCCATATAAATTACTCTCGGCTCTATTTCCTATTTCTAAAAAATTCAGTTTGTTAACGTTGGCACCGACAGGTTCAAAGAAGAGCGTACAGGGAACATTCCCGGATTCGGGCATATAAATTAGTTTCCCTATCTCCACCCCTTCTGCTCTACGGAGCATATATTTCTTGTTTGTGGCAGGATCTATGAGAAAGTCGGTCGAATCCACGCGACACCACCAGTTTGGCAGGTTCTGCATTTCACCTTTTACTACCGTAGCATCCTTGTCAAGTCTGATTTCGTCTATGTGAAACCAAGAAGGGGTATAATCTACTTCGGGATTTTTAATCACTCTCTGAGCCATTGCCGTCCCGATGACCATCATCAGGAACACAAATAACGTTGCGGTTCTTTTCATATTAAA
>JAKPAB010000115.1 GCA_029779695.1 Bacillota bacterium
TCATCTCTTGCTAAAGTCATTTTGGGCGAATGAAGCCGTGTTTCAAATGATGATGCTTTCATATAACCTATTTTTGTTGTTCAAGTTTGATTCCTTGGACTCTTCAGAATACAGACAGCAAATAAAGACCTTTCGTTTGAAGTATGTATTTCTTGCAGCAAAAATAATCAAAACCGCAAGATATGTAATCATGAAGTTGTCAGAAAACTATCCGTACAAGGAAGTGTATGAAAAATGTCTGGTATAATAAAGATATCATCTTGAAAATCGAGTATTGCTCTGTGGATAACTTGCAGGGTTTAATAAGTATCTTTACTCCAAAGTTGCAATCAATAATTTATTGAAAAAGATTGAAAGGTGGTGGTAAATAATGTTACAATGTGGGAGTATCAGTTTAAATTCTTCGTGAAATAGTGTTCTTTTAAGCTAATAAAAAATGCACGTGGAATTTAGGTACTAGTTATTCTTCTAGGAGGTTTTTTCCTATTGCAAAATAATAGGCCTTCTGGTGTAGAAAATATAGATGGACAAGGTGGAGGAGAAATGGCAAATAATATGGAACGACCAGGAGAAATAGAAAGATTAAATAATACAGTCTATAAGATGGAAGATATGGAAGAAATATACCTGGCAGGAGGCTGTTTTTGGGGTGTGGAAGGCTATATGGATAGGGTAGAGGGAGTAGTGGATGCAACTTCAGGCTATGCCAATGGTAGTACTTCTAAGCCTAGCTATGAAGAGGTAATTCGTAATAATACAGGTCATGCTGAAACTGTCCAAGTAGTATATGACCCAGAAAAGACGGACCTTGTAAATATATTGCTCTACTATTTTAAAGTTATAGACCCTACAGTATTAAATAGGCAGGGCAATGATAGGGGGACTCAGTATAGGACTGGTATATATTACACCGATGAATCTCAAAGAGAAATAATAGAAAAGATGATAGAAGAAGAGCAAAAGAAATACAAAAAGCCAATTGTTACTGAAGTTGAAGCCCTAGATAATTTCTATATAGCAGAGGATTATCATCAAGATTATTTGGCAAAAAATCCAGCAGGCTACTGCCATATAAATTTGAATTTAGCCGATGAAGATATAGACAGGCCAGACCTATCCTTTGAAAGTAATACAAGCATGAAGGAAAATATCTATAGCAAGCCTTCAGATGAAGAAATAAAGGAAAAGCTAACTTCCTCCCAGTATAAGGTAACTCAAAAGGGTGGAACAGAAATGGCCTATAGCCATGAGTACAATGACTTAGATGACAAGGGAATATATGTGGATATAGTAACTGGGGAGCCTTTATTCTCATCCCAGGATAAATATGATGCAGGCTGTGGCTGGCCTAGCTTTACTAAACCCATAGCTGAAGATGTGATAAATGAATATAAGGACAATAGCTTTGGAATGGCAAGGACTGAGGTCAAAAGTAAAACAGGCGATTCTCACTTAGGCCATCTTTTCCCAGATGGTCCCAAGGACCAGGGAGGCCTTAGGTATTGTATAAATGGAGAATCCCTAAGATTTGTAGCCTATGAGGATATGGAAACAGAGGGCTATGGAGATCTGAAAAAGATTTTTGATTAATTTTTTCCAGATTGAAAAAAATGGGCAAGATACAATATAGATTATAGAAGAAAGATACAGCTTATAAAAAAGAAATAGAATATAGAAAATAAAACAAGTCCAAGATAATTTTAATTATCCTGGACTTGTTTTTTATTGAATATCTTATAGAAGATAAAACTTATCTTTCGTAAACAAATTCTCCATCTATCATGGTCTTTAAAACCTTTATATCCTTAATTTCATCAGGGTCTATTGAAAAAATATCCCTATCTAAGACAATTAAATCTGCCACATAACCAGGAAGTAACTTGCCCTTGAAGTCTTCCTTAAACTCATTGTAGGCACTTCCCTGGGTGTAGGCATCTATTACATCTTCTACTGCCATTCTTTCCTCAGGATAAAAGCCTGATTTAGGATTTCCATAGATAATAAAAATAAAGTTGAATTTCAATATAAATTATTTGTTCTCACCATTCAGATACTTCATTCGTCCCCTATAAACAGGGATAGCCAAAACCAAAATGATTCCATAGTTGAGGATTGTATTTCCTGTTTGATTTTCAAATAGAGTAATTTGCGTGAATGATTCTTTTACTACTCCAAAGACTTTAAGAACAGAAGAAATTAAATCAAGTGCCAGAGGAAATGCGATTGACATTCCTATGATTGAAATGATTAAATTCAGCACAGAACTAATCTTTGGAAGCTTATTATGAATGACAACAATTAGAATTCCATAGGCTAAGGTTGCAAGAATTCCAACACCAATATCTAGCACATAAACCATCCAGCCAGTCACCATTTTACTAATCACTAATTGATGGATGTAGTATGCCGATAGACCAAAAACCAGTGCGAAGTCTATAGCATAGGCGGAAATTTTTACTGAGTATTCAGCAATTAATTTGAATAATGTAATCGCAGCTACAACTGAGAATGCAATTACCATAAGAAGTATTGCGTACATATTGCCTCCTAGCATTCAGACCAATCATCTTTATCTGGTCGGTAGTTTTTTAAGAAGTCCCCGCGAGGTCTTTCAACACAACATTCATTTAAATTAAGCAGCCCAAGTTTTACCATTTCAGATATCTTTAAATTTACCAGATTGATGTCTACTCCCAATTCATAAGAGAGGTCTACATCATCTATTTGTCCACGAAGAAGTGGGATGATATCTTCATCAGCAATGAGCAAATGAGCAGCGAAAATATTTGCTTCAAGTTCATTCTTTGAGTTATCAACAAAGAGACCATTTTCATGGAATGCTACACCGCTAATGACTTGGTCACGATGTAACTGATCATGTCCTAATTCATGTGCAAGTATTAAATCTTTCTGCCTTCCAACCTCAGTAGAAATGAAAATAAATCTATTGCGTTGTATGACATGGTACATTCCAAGAAGGTGCTTTGTGTCTTCAAGAGGGCAGACCTTGATGTTCAAAAACCAAATAAGTTCATTGGGGTCCCTCGTCTTGTATTTTTTAATCAAAGATTGAACCTTTTCATAGATCCAACGATTTGACAAGATATACACCTACCTTACTTTTTCTTTTTACGACCATACTTTTTATTCTCTTCTTTTGCTTTCCAATAAGCTTCGGTTAGTGCTTGAATAGCAGCATCTTTATCATTATCTGAGAGTTCACCGCCGGCAAAGAGGGCAACGAGACCTTCAGTTAAAGCTTGAGCCTTTCTAGCTTCACCTTGACCGTATTTATTCGCAACTTCAGAAACGAAAATATCATCATTTTCTAAGAGGTAGTTGTAATCACACTGCATTACTTTCGCAATTTTTTCGTAGGTTTCCATACTCTTAGGGAAGCGTTGACCAGTTTCATAAAAGTACAAAGTCTTTGGACTTATTTCTATTTGCTTTGCGAAATTCTCCCTTGTAATCTTGTTCTCTGAGCGATATTTTTTTAGTTTTTCTCCAAAATTCATATTTTTGTTCCTCCTAGTTGGTTTCAAAGTACTTATTATTTAATATCTCGGAACTTAAGTACTTGTTTTTAATCGCAAAATAGTTTATTATATTCATTAATAAGAACTTAAGTACCTATATTATATCCTTTCATGTACAAAAATACAAGTTTAAAATTAAGAGGTGAGAAAATTGAGAAAAACTAAAACACTAAAGCAAATTGAGCGGCTATACCAGGAACAGAGCTTAGATGTACTTACTATTTACGAACGATCAAAAGCTCTATTAGAGATATATCGTAATGTCATTTGGTCACTTAAGAATACTGCTGATTCCATGATTTATGAGACTCAAGAGACCTATGGGAAAGACTTAGATGAAGCACTCATTTATCTTTCGACTTTTGCTCCTGAGTTTAAAAGACAAGACTTTGAAAGCGGTGTCAGTCACCTGTTTGAATCAAAGTGGCTAATTGAAATTATAGATAAGTCTCTGGTCAAAATTAAGGATTATCCAGAATTTGGAGAAATATATTCAGCTATTTTAATGCAGTGTTATCTTGGAAAAACGAAAACAAAAGATGCTGCTTGTATGCAGATGTTGAACCTAGAAAGAAGCTGCTACTACCAGCGAAAAAGAGAAGCCATTACTCTTTTAGGCGTTTCCCTATGGGGATTTGAATTGCCTAGAATAATTCAGGAATTGCATGAAGAGAATCTTAAGGCGATTTATTATGAGGAGATAAAATCTACAATTCCAATTTATACAACCGAGGACCTGGCTCGAATGGTGGAAAAGAAAATAAAGCCAAAGTAGTTGCAGATTGAATGCCGACTGATATTGGACTAGCTGCCGAGTACGTTCGAATTGAATGTGTACTGAAGTACCTATAGACTGATAACATGGGGTAACCCGAAAACTAAATAAGAAAGGCAAGAGACCGAGGAGAAATATCCTGGGTCTTTTTTTATGCCGTTTTTTAGGAGGGACTATGTATCAGTGCAGAGCTCCTCCTTTTTGATTTCAAGAACAAAGCAGAAACAAAACTTGAAATTAATTAGGAGGATACCATGAGTAAAGAATATTTTATTTTCGTTGAAGGAAAACGAATTGTAGTAAGCAAAGAGGTGTACCAAGCATACTGGCATGAAACAAATAAAGAGAATTATCAAAGGCGGCTGGATAGAGAAAACCAGTTGCTTTTCTTTTGTGACTTAGATCATGACGGAAATTTTGAGGGAAATCTTATTGACCAAAATGTCGATGTGGAAAAACTCGTTGAAACTCGCCAAAGAATTGAAGAACTGAATAGAGCATTAGCTTCTCTAACAAATGAAGAAAGGGAAATCATTGATGCCCTTTATTTTCGTGATGAAACAACAAGGAATGTTGCCAGTAGCTTTGGACTTCATCAAACCAGCCTAATCAGAAAAAGGAATCAGATTCTAAAGAAACTAAAAATAATTTTAGAAAATTTCTAAGTTAGGTGTGTTCAAGAGGGTCGAATTTTCACTCTAAAGGTGAGGGGGAATTTGATCCTTTTTGCTTTTTTACCAAACGACAAGTCGGTAAGTGCAAACAAAAAAAGGACTCCTCTCCCATTAGGGACTGATCCTTGAAAACTGAATAGACCATAACGAGACGTTAATCAAAGTGTAGCGTGTATGCATCTTCGCCGAAACCTTCCTACCACAAGTTGGTAAAAATGAATACCTGTTTGTCCAGACAGAGGAAATAAGGAAGCGAGCGATAAAAGATGACTGAAAAATGGAAGTCGGGAACTTTCATTCGCAGTGACCACTTTGAGGACAATGATACTTCTACAGTTGAAGCCGGCTCATCTGAACAGGGGCGGAGGTGAGATTCCTATGTAGCTAACCCATAGCACTCGTTAATGTCAAAAAACTTATTTTAAAAACCAAAACTAATAGAAACGAGGAAAAAGCTATGAGTTGCAAAGTAATGATCGTTGAAAACAACGAGACACTAGAACAAGTCATATTAGTTGATTATATAAATGGATTTGAAGTGACATGTGAGATGAATCAAGAAGATTTCCTCAACATTTTACTATCAGAGTGCACCAAACATTGCATGCTGAGTGAGTACGCACAAATCTAATATTAGCCGCTGACATTTTAGGTAAAGGGTGGTAAGATTTAGATGTGGAAGCTTTGAATCCTTAAATAACCATTTGCAGTGAGTAACGATTTAAGGAGGAAAAGTAATGAAAAAATTAGCAGTAATGTATCTAAGGCTATCACGAGATGATGGCGAAGAAATCGAAAGTAATTCCATTTCCAGTCAAAGAGAACTCATAAAAGCCTATGGCAAACAGCATGGGCTAAATATTTCATGTGAGTATGTAGATGATGGTGTAAGTGGAGCAACCTTCAACAGACCATCATTTAAAAGAATGATGGGGGACCTTGAAAAAGGAAAGATTGAAACGATTGTCGTAAAAGACCTATCTCGATTTGGTCGTGACTATATCGAAACCGGAAAGTATCTCCAAAAGATTTTTCCAGAGAAAAAGGTTCGTTTTATTTCAATCAATGATAATTATGATTCAATGAATGCAGATGCAAATGATACCCACCTTGTTTTACCAATAAAGAACTTTATCAATGACAGCTATTGTCGTGATATTTCCATGAAGGTGAAAAGTTCTCAACAGATGAAGCGAGAAAAGGGTGAGTTTATAGGTGCGTTTGCCCCTTTTGGTTACAAGAAAAATCCTAATGATAAACATCAACTTATCATTGACCAAGAAGTAAAGGGAATCATTGAAACCATTTTTAATAAGAAGGTAGATGGCTATTCATCAAGTTCCATTGCGAAGTACCTAAATGAACTCGGAATAGTAACGCCTGCTCGTCACAGGGAAAAGAAACTTGGTGATAGCGTAGGTTTTGTTGGTAAAGACAAAAAATGGGATGCGAAGATGATTAACAGAATCATCAGCAACCCTGTTTATATAGGAACGCTAGAGCAAGGAAAACAAATGAAGCTCAACTACAAAAGTGATAAGCGAATCGATATAAAAAAGGAAGACTGGGTAGTCATTGAAAATGCTCACAAGGGTATCATATCTCAAAGCATATTTGCCATCGCAAATGAAATGCTACTTCGAGATGTGAATAGTCGAGGCATACCAGGTCTTTTTAGTGGAATGCTCTTTTGTAAAGATTGTGGCTCGCAAATGATTAGACGGGTTGTGAAGTATAAAGACAAGACCAATGTTTTTTATATCTGCGGTAGCCACAATGATAGTGGTGAGTGTTCTAGGCATAGTGTAAAGGAAGATGAGCTTAAGGATGTTGTTGAACATCTCCTAAATGATTTCTTACACTACAATGAACGAATTTATCACCATGCTTTAAGGCAAGATTTTAATTCGATTGAATTTAAAGCTGAGGTAGAAGATCTGCTTCAAGAGAAAAAGAAATACGAAACACTTCGTCAATCCTTATTTATGGACTTGGAAGATGATCTCATTACGGAGGAAGAATTCAATCGATTTAGAGCAAGCTATGCTTTGAAGATTAAAGAAATTTCTGTGCAAATAGAAAACAAGAATAAAATAATGAACGAGGTTCAAGAGAAAATTCGCAATCGCCAGTGGCTTATTGATTTAGATGAACTAAAGGAAGATGGTAAGCTTGATCGCAAGCGATTAGTCTATCTGGTCAATCGTATCAAGATAGGTGAAGAGAAGAAAATCTCTGTGGTGTTCAACCATATGGATGAACTGAATGCACTGGAAACACTAATCAAGCAAGCACAAATAAAGGAGAAATCAAAGGAAGGAAAATTGATTGCCTTCCCTTTAAATCGTGTCAGTGGTGATGAGGTGGTATGTCATGGCTAGAACATCAAGACGATATGAAATACAAAAAGAAGAAATATCAAAATCGGTTTATCGTGCTGGCGTTTATGTCAGGCTTTCAAGTGAGAGACACGAAGAATGGCGAGAAAAATCTTCTTCTCCCAAAGCACAAGCTTATATATGTGAGGAACACGCAAAAAGCAAAGGTATACAGGTGATTCAAGTCTATGAAGATTATGAGTACTCTGGTACAAACTTTGAAAGACCTGCCTATATTCAGATGATGTCAGATGTTCGAAATGGAAAGATAAACTGCATTATTGTGCGTGATTTGTCCAGGCTTGGTCGAGAGCATATTGAGATGGGACAACTGATAGACAAAGTATTTCCATTTCTGGGCGTGCGATTTATTTCCGTTACCGATAATCTAGATACCATAGATGGACTGGATAATAACAAGTCCTTTGAGGTCATGCTTAAAAATATCATCAATGATATGTATGCAAAAGATATTTCATCAAAAATTATTTCAGTCAAACATACAAGAGCAAAAGAAGGCTACTTCATTGGCTCGGTTCCGCCCTATGGATATAAAATTGAAAAAACACCAAAGGGCCAGAAATTGGTCATCAATGAAGATACAGCTCCCATCGTTCGTCAGATATTTGATTGGACGTTTGAAGGTAAAAGCCAATATGAAGTTACACTTGAGCTAAATCGATTAAGAATAGCTACAGCCACTCATTACCATAAAACTGGTGAAATTTACCGACCAGAAGATGGTCAAGAATGGAGCAAAGGCACGGTAGCGAAGATGCTAATCAATGAGACCTACACAGGCACACTCATACAAGGAAAAAGAAGACAGAGTCTAGTTAAGGGAGAATCGCAGCATTCAACATCGCCAGAAGATTGGATTGTAGTAAAAAACGCTCATGAAGCAATTATATCGGATGAAGAGTTTCAGCAAATTCAAAAGATTAGACGTGAACGTAAAGACAATCATTATTTCTCTTTTGAAAGGAATGACTTAGTGAGAGACCCTGAAAACCGCTATCTAGGACTTGTATTTCTAAAGGATACTGAAAGAGCCTTGTACCGAAGAACAAGAATTTATGGGAAGAATGAAAAGAGATTACTTTATTGTTTCCAACCGGATAATTTCACAGGGAAAAGCTTAGAGAAAGTGAATATCTTTATTACTGAAGAAAACTTAGATGCGATGGTGCTTCAAACGATTCAAAGAATCGCTTCTCAATTGATTTCAGAGAAGAGCTTCTTGGAGAAAATTAAAAATGAATTTTTGAGAAGGAAAGAAGTTGCAGAGACTGGACTTAAAGAGCTTTCAATGAAAAAAGATTTATCGGAAGCTACTATTGCTCGCTTATATGAACGCTATGCCACAGGAAGCCTTGATAAAGCGAAATACATCACGTTTAAGGAGGATGAATCAAGGAAACATGCAAGTTATTGCTCGGAGATTTCTAGGCTAGAGATGATGATTTCAAACCTCAAAAAAGATGAAAGAAAAAGCAGAAAAGTTGCCAGAACGATTTTTCAGGCAAGGAAAGAGACAAAACTTTCTGCTGAAGTTATCAAGGAGTTAATCGAAAGAATTGATGTTATTTCAAAAACTGAGATAGAGATTCATTTCTTATATGATTTTAGTGAGAACGGAGGTATCTAATGAATAAAGTAGCACTGTACTTCCGTTTATCGGTAGAAGAACAATCTGGTAGAGAAGAAAGTGAAAGTATCATTTCTCAAAGGAATTATGTTACTTCATTTTTCAAAGCACAAAGTGATTTGAAGGACTTTCCTTATGAAGAATACATTGATGATGGCTTTAGTGGTTCAAATACCAAGAGACCTGGATTTGAACGGATGATGAATGATGTGAAAGCTAATTTAGTGAAAACTATCATTGTAAAAGATTTATCTCGTTTTATGCGTGATTACATTGCGATGGGTGATTATCTTGAGAACATCTTCCCTTTCATGGGGGTTCGATTTATTGCCATCAATGACAATTATGACAGTAGTAAAGAAAAGGGAAATGGAACAGAACTGGATATCCAATTCAAAAACTTACTCTATGATTTCTATGCAAAAGATGCCAGTCAAAAAGTGAGGTCAGTTCAGAACGCTTTGAAGGCTAAAGGTAAATTTATGGCATGGCAACCACCATTTGGGTATATCAAAGATCCAAATGATAAACATAAAATAATCGTAGATGATGAAGTAGCTCATATAGTAAGGGAAGCCTTTGAATTATCATTAAAAGGAATGTCAACTAGAAAAATTGCTCAGTTGTTTAATGAAAAGAATTACATCACTCCATACAGACGAAAGAAACAAACCTCGAGGATGGATTACTCTTATAAGACAACAACGACTGAGAACCATAAAGAGCCAATCTGGATGCATGGAACAGTCATTAAAATCCTGGGTAATGAAAATTACACTGGAACATACTGCTATAACATGGTTCAGAAATCAATTGCTAGTGGTGGAAAGTCAATACCAGTTCCAAGAAAAGATTGGGGGCGTGTATTTAATAATCATGAAGCAATTATCTCGAGAAAAATGTTTGATCAGGTTCGAGATCAAAATCAAGCCAAGGCTTTTAAGAATGTGGACTATTCTCAACTAAAAGAAATCAGATATCCACTAGAAGGATTTATTGTCTGTGAAGAATGTGGTCATATTCTTGCAAGAGAGAGTACGACGAGACATCAAAAGAACGGCATAAAAAAGTTTAACTATATGTCTTGTAGAACCTGTAAGGCTAAAAAATTAGAAATAAAACGGATGAAATTGGAACTGATAGAAGAAACGGTTTGGAACTTACTGAAAGAGAAAGTTCAATCTGAAGGAAGTAATGAGGAAGAACCACAGTGGAAATCAACGAAGTTAGATCGGATTGCTTTATTAGAATCTGAAAAAGAAGAAGCCTTCCATCAATACAAGACTGGTAAATTACCTAGAGAAGATTTCATTGCAAAGAAATGCTCGATTGATGTGGATATTGAGATGATAGAAAACGAAGTAGAAGAACAAGAATATGAAAAGCTAAAGGTTACCGACTCACTCACGAGGGAGATTGTAGAACGATATATTGATAAAGTTATCGTCTCTCATGGTGGTGGAATAGAAGTGGTTTTGAAAGTTTAAATATGGAGAAGGGCATTGAATAAATCAGTGCTCTTTTTTGTAACATTACCTTGACATCAGAGGGTTCGGGGACTCTCTTGATGAACCTGGCCATTCAGATTGGTACCGACCGTACCAGCGTTTACAGTCAGGACATTTCTCAAAAATCCTCCAATCTCTTGCGTCTCAACTTGATTCTCAATGGCTTGCAGCATTCCATTCACAATATCGTACAGGGAAATACTATTCTCAACAATCGCCATGTGGAGAAGATGGACTATATCGTATCCAATCCTCCGTTCAAACTAGATTTTTCTGAGTGGCGAGATCAGGTAGAAAGCCTGCCAAATAGTAGTGAACGCTTCTTTGCAGGTGTGCCAAAGATCCCCAACAAGAAAAAAGAGAGTATGGCTATCTACCAACTCTTTATCCAGCATATTATCCATAGTTTGAAGGAAGACGGGCAGGCAGCTATTGTCTTGCCTACGGGCTTTATCACTGCCCAGTCAGGTATTGACAAGAAAATCCGTCAGCACCTGGTCGATGAGAAGATGCTGGCAGGTGTCGTTTCTATGCCGTCCAATATCTTTGCGACGACAGGTACCAATGTCTCCATCCTTTTTATTGATAAGAAAAACAAGGGTGATGTCGTCCTTATCGATGCCTCAAATCTCGGAACCAAGGTCAAGGAAGGCAAGAACCAAAAGACCGTGCTATCTCCTGAGGAAGAGCAGAAAATCGTCGAGACCTTTATCAAGAAAGAAGCCGTCGAGGACTTTTCTGTCACCGTCTCTTATGAGGATATCAAGGAGAAAAACTACTCTCTCAGCGCGGGTCAATACTTTGACATCAAAATCGACTATGTAGATATCTCAGCAGAAGAGTTTGAAGAAAAAATGACCGCCTTTCAAAACAAACTCTCTGACCTCTTCCAGCAATCACATGCACTGGAACAGGAGATTGAAGAGCAAATGAAGGGGATCAAGTATGAGTGAGTGGAAGTTTTTAACTCTGA